>JAKSQR010000132.1 GCA_024404065.1 Clostridia bacterium
TTTTTAACAAGGTCGTTAAGCTCTTTTGCCTTTGCGGAATCAAGCTTGCTGGGGTAAATTGCATTTACAGGCACTTTGGAATCCTTAAGGGCATTCTCAGCTTCCTTTTTTGCCTTATCAGTTTTGCTTACGGTTTCAACACCGTCGGTAAACATAATAGCAACTACCTTATCTGCCTTGCTGCTGTTTACTGTTTCAACATACTTTTTAACTGATGCGTAAAAAGCGGTATCCTGACCCTTTGCCTTGATATTCTTGTAGTCAGAGTTTTTCTTGATATCGGTATCAAAGGTGTAAACTGTAACCTTATCGTTTTCACCCTTGTCCTTTTCAAGCTGTTCAATAGCTGAAATTGCAGGGTCTGTAATTGCGTTAGGCTCACCAGGGTAAAGAATTGTAGCCATAGATGTATCTACAAGTACAACCCACTCGGTGCTTTCTTCTTTAGCGAATGCGGGGCAGAAGATTGTGATTGCAATTAAAAGGCTTAAAACAAGTGCGGATAATCTTTTCATGCTGATTACCGTCTGGCAGACGGCTTCACCTCTCTTAAAAAATTCTGGTGGCAGGATGTGCCAGATACCTGCCAATGATAAGTAAAATCTAAAAATTTATATTAGTAAGAAATATTATAACATACAGAAAAATAAAATCAAATATTTTTTACGAATAATACATTATATTTTTTATGTGTTGTAATGGGCATAGAAATGTGCCATAATTTACTTATAAATAAATGGGAGGTGTTTATATGTGCGATGAAAAACTCCTTGTAAGCTTAAGAAAAAACAAGCTTTTTAAGGGCTATGCCCGCAACTGTTATTTAGGCTTTATGGCTACCTATTTTGCAGCAGCAATTCTTTTATCAGGCATAGTATGCCTTACTGAAAATGCGCCCATAATTATGAACTACCTTGTGCCCATTATTGTGGCAGGGTCAGTTGTATGTGTAAGTGTAATCAGCTGGCAGCTTTACAATAAAAAAGCTTACATCTGTTGTGAGGGTGAGATAGCAGCTCTTGACGATAAAAAAGCAGAGATTAAAATAAACGACACCACCGTAAAGGGCACATCTTTTGAGAGCTTTTTAACAAGCAAAAAGCTTAAAGGCTATAAAGCAGGGGATAGGGTAGTGGTTTATTCCTCCGATAAAAAGGGCTCACGACCTCTCTTTATGCATAGTGAAGACCTTAATTAAAAAATGCACAAAATAAGTAAAGTTTTAAGCATATTATTATGCAACTTTAGATGTGCGATTTGTTGACATATAATAAATTATGGTGATATAATCAATTTGTTAAAAATGCAGAGTAAATCTGTAATATTATAGGAGGTAGAATTATGCTTTTTAACATTTACGGCGAGATGGCTGGTTGGCAGCTTTTAGGCTGGCTCATGGTTTTTGTTGGCCTTGTAGTTATGAACGAAATCGGTCGTCGCACAAAGCTTGGCGGAATTGCTTGCTTCGTTGCTCTTCCCCTTGCACTCACAGTTTATTTTATCGCAATTTATGCATCAGCTGCAAAGGGCGGCTGGGGTGCAACTAACCCCACATACGTTCACATGAACAGCTGGTTCCACTATGCTAAGCTCTATGCTGCAACTATCGGTTGTGTAGGCTTCATGATTCTTAAATATCAGTGGGGCAAGCTTGGTAAGGTTAAGTGGTTCAAGATGTATCCCTTCCTTATCGTTGCTATCAACATCCTTATCGCAGTTGCTTCAGACTTTGAGTCTGCTATCAAGGCAGGCAGCCTTGCAGGCGGCTGGTGGCTTTCAAGCGAAGGCGTATGGCTTTACGGCGGTTGGTGGAATATCCTCAACGGTCTTGCAGGTATCATCAACATCTTCTGTATGACAGGTTGGTTTGGCATCTATTCATCAAAGAACCAGAAGGATATGCTTTGGCCTGATATGACATGGGTTTACATCATTGCTTATGATATCTGGAACTTCCAGTACACATACCTTAACCTTCCCACACACTCATGGTACTGTGGCTTTGCACTTCTCCTTGCTCCCACATTTGCAAATGCACTTTGGAACAAGGGCGGCTGGATTCAGAACAGAGCTAACACACTTGCTCTCTGGTGTATGTTTGCACAGGTTGTTCCTGCATTCCAGGATTACTCCAAGTTCTCAACAGTTTCTTCCGTATACGGCGAAGGCGCTACAATCGCAACAGCAACAGGCGCTACAATGCCCACAGTTGCTGACCCCAAGATGCAGGGCGTAATCTCAGTTCTTTCAATCATGATTAACGTTCTTGCTCTCAGCTTCGTTATTAAGCGCTCTATCGAGCAGAAGAAGAATCCTTACACAAATGAGATCTTCTCAGATCAGAAGGATTTCCAGGTTGCTATGTCAAGAAAGGCAGACGCATAATTTAATCTGACCATAATAAAAGGCATCGGGTAAAACCGATGCCTTAATTTTTATGTTAAATTGTTTGCAACCTGCATTACTGTATCTGCAGTTTTGTAGGTGGTGTTATAAACAAATTTTGCACTTTTTCTCAGCACCTTCATTCCGCCCTTGAAAGCCTGAGTAAAAGCCTGTCTTACATCAGGGTCAATGCTGTTATAGGCATCCACTGCACCGTCAATAGCTGTTTTTGCATGCCTGCTTACCTCTGCAAGGGTTTTGTAGCCAAGGCCAAGAGCAACTTTATTCACTATCTTATCCATTGCCTCTTCACCCTCAGGTGAAAGGTTATCAAACATTGTGCTCAGCCATTCATCCACAACCTTTGATACTATATCGGTATCGGGCACAGTAATAAGCTTGCCGTCTTTTATCTGCCATGTGCCTACGTCATGCTGAAGCATACCTATGTGCTTGTTGCTCTTAACTGCAGTGTAGTCATCATCATGCTCCATCAGCATACCTATAAAGGATGATGAGGGCACATAGTGCTTATATCGTGGTAAAAGTGATTTATACTCAGGTGTTGAGAAAAGGGACATATCTGCGTAGCCAGGACCATCTAAGTTATAAACTGCAGCAATTCTTTCTCTTATCTCATCACTGCATTTGCAAGCGGTATAAAGGGCAATGTTACCACCCTTTGAGTGACCGCAAAGTATAATATTTCCGCTGTGCTTTTCGGCAATTTCGCTTAAATCTTCAAGAGCTATATCGTAGGATGGGGAGCCTTTTCTTGTGTAGATATTAAGGTCCTCAGCCCAGCCGGCTACTGTATCATCAGTGCCTCTGTATACTACAAATATTGTGCCGTCAGGGAGTAAAAATGAGGCTGAGCAATACTGCACCGCAGGCTCCTGAGAGTAAACAGATTTTACCCTTATTATTTTCATATCCTTATAGCGAAGGGCAGCAGACATTTCCATCATACGTTTGCTTGGCACGTTTGTAAGCAGCAGGCCAAGTGCCTTGTGCTTACAGCCTCTCTGCTCAAAAAGCTTTTCGCAGGATTGTGAAAAATCCAGGGGATTTTTATCAGCAGAAGCTGAAACTACATTCTCAAAGGGCATATAAAAAATTTCGCATATAGCAACAGCATCTGCGTCATTAAAAGGGACTTCATCAAATGTTTTATTACCGAATTCTGCAATATAATTTTTAGTATTTGGCATAATTATTCCCCTTTTTATATTTGGATTATAGAATTATTATATCACTCTTATTTCAACTGTCAATACAAACTCTACTATGAGTAGGTTGAAGATTTTTGTTTTGGTGTTAAAATGATTACAGACAGAATAATTTAAGGAGAAATACAGATGAATCAGTATATAACAGGCTCTGCAATAAAAGCCCGCAGAGAAGAATTAAAAATAACTCAAAGTGAATTTGCACAGCTTTTAGGGGTTAGTGATAAAACGGTTTCAAAATGGGAAACAGGCAGAGGCTACCCTGATATTACATTACTCCAGCCTATTGCAAAAACACTTAAAACATCTTTAGTTGAGCTTTTAAGCGGTGAAAAAATAGCTAACTCAAATTTAAGCTACAATATGCTCCGTATGAAGTTTTACATCTGCCCTGTGTGTGGGAATATTATAACTGCTGCAGGTGAGGCACAGATAAACTGCTGTGGCATAAATCTTATACCTGCAGAGGAAGAAAACTGCGACATAATAGAAACAGAAAAAATAGAGGATGAAACCTATATAACCGTTAACCACCCTATGACTAAGGAGCATTATATTTCCTTTATAGCTGTTGTAGGCACAGATGGCTTCAGCCTTAAAAAGCTATATCCTGAGGGCGCTTGCGAAGCCCGCTTCAGACTACGAGGTCACGGCAAAATATATTGCTACTGCAACCACCACGGAATGAGCAG
>JAKSQR010000133.1 GCA_024404065.1 Clostridia bacterium
TATTCCTCACCGCATTTGGCTCTGTGCTTCTTATGCTCTCCTACACAGGCTTTGAAATGAGAACATCAGACCGTAAAGGTAAAGAAAACCTTTATGATGCTTCATCAATTATGGAGCAGATAAATGCAGGTATGCAGGGCGTATGCTCTGAGGCTATTGTAAACTCCTATGGTGACACCCTTATTAAGTACAACGCTTCAGGCGTTAATGTTACCAGAGAATTTCAGGTAAACTACAGAAAGTTTATCTCATCCTGCAAAATTTCTACAGTTAATGATGAATTTGGCAACCCCGTAATCAAGTGGATTCCTGTTACAACAGGCAGTGATGCACAGAATGTTATTTATAAGGATGCCTCCACAGGCAAATACCGCTACCATCTCAGCGTTATCAGAGAAATGGTAGAGGACAGAATCTCAGACGACCTTGAAAATAACACAAGCTACTATAAGGAAGGCTCATACAAAATCTATTCTGTAGATGAAAACGGCGCAATTATCTATAAGGATGCTGCAAAAACACAGCTTCAGGATGGCGTTGTAACCGGTATGGAGTCCGAAATTATCGCAGATGAGGAACCCGAAACAATCGTACTCAAGGGCGTATGCGTTGAGTACACCAACAAAGGCAGAACTACACGTATTTCTTCCGATATTATCTTAAATTATCCCAAAATCGGTTACTCAAATAATATCTACAAAGAGTCCGGCATTAACTCCCACGCATGTATTGTAAAGGGTAGCTTAAAGCAGGTAGGTGGTATGAGTACCGTTTACGGCAGCGCATATTTTGGTGGCGTAGACCTTTACGCACCTGGCAACCTTGTATTTTCTAAGTTTGATACTGAGGACAGCCGTTTCGTAATTGACGGTGACGTAGTTATCAGAAATATAGGTCAGACAAACTCTGCCTATATCAATTCCTCCTCAGGTAAGGTTGCTTTTAATGAGCGCTTTAACTTAGGCGAAAATTCAGAATTATGGACTAAAAATATAAATGTTGAAACTCAGGGTACAGCTTCATTTGCAGGTGTTACAAATGTAGCTAATGACCTTATGCTTAACGGCTCTGATTCAAAGGTTTACCTTTCAGGTGAGTACTATGGCTTTGGTAACGGCCTTGATGAGAACGGCAATCCCACAAAGAATGCCGCCGATTACAGTGCTATTATCTCAAACCAGAGAAAAACCAACAGCAGTAATGCACCTTTACTTGATATGACAGGCCTTAATAAGCTTACCATTGCAGGTATTGCCTTTGTAGGCGGAAGAAGCGGTTATTATCAGACTGCTGAATCCATCACATCAAGAGAAAACCAGAGAATTTATCTTTTACCCCCAGAGCTTGTTTCCTACGACTATACAGCAGATGAAGGCTCTATTTCCATTACTCTTGAATCCAATCCACAGGTAATGAGCGGCGAAAGAGCCAGAGCAATCACTGCATGGCACGTTGCAGATGCCCCAATGTGGAAAAATTCACAGGCAAAGCCCTCTGATTACGGCATTAAAGAGAGTGGCGTACTTCCTGTATATGAAAACTCAGCATCAGGCACAGGCCAGATGATTGTTTATGCATTTGCAAAGTTCAGCGCAGCTGGTGATTATACTGCAGATGAAAATGCAAACAGATTTTTCCGTGACTACTTCAAGTTTAATTCATACGAAGCAAACAAGTATGTTTTTGACTATATTCAGGTAAACAACAAGGCTGATGATATTCAGACAGTAGGTAATACCTTCTATGATGCAGGCGGAAACAAGGTTGCATTGAATAATTACCTTTCCACTACAAAGGTACAGGATGTTATGGCTGAGTCCGAGAGTATGAAGCAGAACTATGCAAGGCTTTGCTCATCTCTTAACCAGTCAGATACAGTAGATGAAGAAAAGAATCCATTAAGTTATATAATCAGCGAAGATCTTGAGAATATGCAGTCAGATTTCATTGACTACAGAGACGAAAACGGCAAAATTGTAGCAGTTGCTGCCAAAGAGGATGTTACCATACAGAGAGAACCCAATGGTCAGTATTCCGTAACAGTAGGTACAAAGCAGTTAAAGCCTTTCTTTGACAGAATGGACGATTTACCCTGCCTTATCGTTACCACAAAATCAGTTGTTCTCAATGGTCTTGACGCCAGCTTTTCAAGCTCCAACCCCCTCAGATATAACGGCCTTATAGTTGCAGAGGGTGACCTTGAGCTTAAGGGCTATGTTCAGCTTAACAGAGACCCCTCCAGCGTTACTGAGGCTCTTGTAGCAAAGAGTACAAACGGTGAAACTATTACTGATATTTTAGAGAATCAGGATAGTGATGAGGAAAGAGTAGGCGCAGCATGGGTTGTTACAGACCTTGTTACCTACAATAACTGGAGCAGATCCACAGACGAAAACTAAAATAAACTTGCAGAAAGGAGCGGGGAAGGTTGTTAAAAAAGAATAACAAAGGCTTTTCTATGATTGAGCTCATAGTAGTTGTAGCAATTCTTATAGTTGCAACTGGCGTTACCGCAGGCTCATTCAGAACGGCGTACAATGCCCGCTCACTTCAGGCTGCAAAAACCATAGATGGTCTTATTTCCCAAAGCAAGGTTAATGCAATGAGTGGCAGAAGAAATGCTCTGTGCATTAAGTATGATGATGCTAAAAAATGTTACCTTTGCTCACTTTACTACCTTGATGCGGCAAACCATATTACCGGCGAGCCTTACGAGCAGAGAGAGGTTGGTAACAGTTCATTAAAAATCATTGTAAATAACGAAGAGCTTAAAGAGAATAATTTTGAGCTGAGACTTATATTTAATATGGATACAGGCGCAGTTAAAACCCTTGCGTACAGCACCAATTTTGAGGGTGGCTCCTCCCAAACCAATATGCTGGGCGCCCACACCACAAATAAAATTGCCACCATCCAGCTTCAGTCTTACTCAAACCACACTATTACATTATACAAATCCACAGGTCAACATACCGTTAGTTAAACCATTTCAGGGAGAATTTGAATGAAAAAGCTGCTAAAGAAAAACAAGGGTTTTTCTCTGGTTGAGCTGATTATAGCATTCTCATTGCTTTCAATTATAGCAATGGCTGTGCTTGCTGTTATGAACGCAGGCACAAATATGTTTACATCAGTTGACAGAGAGCTTAACCTACAGAATAAATCCCAGAATGCTATGGCACAGTTCCAGCAGTATTTTATGGGGTGCAGCAATGCTATCTGCAATACCGATGGCAATATTACCTATTTTGCAGGTAACAATAAGGTATATGCAATTAAGCAGGATGGCTCAGAGCTTTACTTTGGTGAGGCAGAAAGAGCAAGTGCAGCTACATTAACTGCCGACAATATTACAGACCCATTCTGCTCAGATGTTGATGCTTTTAATGTTACAATTATTTCAAATAAAAATAAGGCTACTTCAATTAAAGTAACTCTTACTTTAAAAGATGAAAGTAACAGAACCTATTCAGCAAGTCAGATTTTCTCCCTGCGCAATCAACCCGTACATATTAAAGAACCAGACACATCAGAGGACGAAGCAGCTACAATGCTTACCACTCTGATAAAAGTATTAGAAGGATAGGAGGTGCCTGAGAATGAATAAAACTGAAAAATTACCAAAAGGTTTTAAGAGAGGCCTTGCAGGCATAATGGCTGTTGTGCTTACCGCAACGGCTCTGGTACCTACATTCACCGCTATGACCTCAGCATCTTTTGTTTCACTTAACTATATTGAGGAAATAAAGGACCAGAAGATAGCTGATAATGATTCATTCAAGATTCTCGAGGTTATTCCCAACACAGCTGAGTCTGTAATGGATTATTACATCAAAGGCACAGATCCTATTGTAGAGCTTGCAGATAACACAAGAGATGCTGTATTGGCAGATACAAACTATAATCCCTCTACAAGGCACGACCGCCGTGAGGATTATATGAATAATACAATTTATTCCTCTCTTGCAAACAAGGGAGTAATTGGCGACAGCGAAAGCTATCCTATGACCTCAACAGGTGGTTATAAGGAGTATTATCCCTGGCAGACTACCGTTGATGAAAATCAGAGCCGTACAATTACAGCTACAGGCGAATCACCATTTGTTCTTGACCTTGGCGAAAACCCTGACCAGGTAACTGTAAAGGGTTCAGTTGTTCGTCAGGATGG
>JAKSQR010000134.1 GCA_024404065.1 Clostridia bacterium
CCGGTGGCGGGGGTCGAACCCGCACGGGTTATTAGCCCAACGGATTTTGAGTCCGTCACGTCTGCCAATTCCATCACACCGGCGATTACTTTGTTATTATAATTTATTATCTGTAAAAAATCAAGTAAAAAATGCCACAGGAAAACTGTGGCATTTAATAATTTAATCTTTTGAAATTGCTCTCTGAATTGCCTTAACAATTTCAACAAATGGAATAATAGAAATTGAAAGAGCAAATGCAATAATATAATGCTCCATATCAAGGCTCTGGAAACCAAAGAGATCTGCAAGGAAGGGAACCTCAATAACTGCTGTGGTAAGGATAAGAGAACCAACCATAGCAAGGTAAAGAGGAACATTGTGACTCTTATGAGCAATCATCTTAAATACTGATGCTCTCTGTGAACGCATATTAAATGAATGGAAAATTTCGCACATTGACATTGTGAAGAATGCCATTGTCATACCAGTTGCATTCTCAGGTAAGTTTACAAAGTGCCAGCTGCCTGTACCAAGGTTTGCGCCTATGTAATAAGCTACAACTGTAAGAATTGTTACAAATAATCCCTGATAAAGACAATCTATACCAAGTCCGCCTGCAAAAATACCGTCCTTTGTGCTTCTTGGCTTTCTCTTCATTATATCTGCTTCAGGCTTTTCAAGGCCAAGTGCAAGTGCGGGGAAGCAGTCTGTAACAAGGTTAATAAAAAGAAGATGTGTAGGACCAAGAATAGTAAAGCTCATTAAAGAAGCAAAGAAAATTGAAAGTACTTCTGCAAGGTTTGAGCCAAGTAAGAACTGAATAGCCTTACGGATATTATCATAAATTCTTCTGCCCTCACCTACTGCAGAAACGATAGTAGCAAAGTTATCATCAGCAAGCACCATATCAGCTACATTCTTTGTAACATCAGTACCTGTAATGCCCATGCCTACACCGATATCAGCAGTTTTAATAGAGGGAGCATCATTTACGCCGTCACCTGTCATAGCAGTAACATAACCCTTTTTCTGCCATGCATTTACTATACGGGTTTTATGCTCAGGCTGAACTCTTGCATAAACTCTGATTCTTTCAACAATCTTTTCAAAATCTTCATCAGAATACTTATCAATATCAGAGCCCATCATAGCCTGAGAGTCATCTGTAAGTATGTTAAGGTCTCTTGCGATAGCCTTTGCTGTATTGATATGGTCGCCTGTAATCATAATTGGAGTAATGCCTGCATTACGGCACTCCTCAACAGCTACTTTAACCTCAGGTCTTATTGGGTCTATCATACCTACAAGACCTACAAAAATCATATCATTTTCGCACTTTTCAACTGTATAGCTATCAAGCTCAGCATCATAAGTTTTATATGCTGAAGCAAATACACGAAGAGCTTTATTGCCCATTCTTGTATTCTCAGCCATAATGTCAGCCTTGATTTTATCTGTTAAATCTACAACCTTACCGCCAACAAGAGCATACTTACATTTTTTAAGTATTTCATCAGGAGCGCCCTTTGTAAACTGAGTAATAACATCATCTACATTATGGATGGTGCTCATCATCTTACGACCTGAGTCAAAGGGTATTTCACCTACTCTTGGGCATTCAACCATAAGCTGAGCTTTATCCATATCCATCTGGGCAGCATAGTTAATCATAGCAACCTCATCAGGCTCACCTGTCTGAGTGCCATCAGGCTTAACCTCAGCATTTGTACAGAATACAAGTGCCTTTGCAAGCTTCTTTTCATCCTCAGCATAATGGTCAACTACTGTCATTACATTCTGAGTAAGTGTACCTGTTTTATCTGAGCAGATAATCTGAGTACAGCCAAGAGTTTCAACTGCGGTCATCTTGCGGATAATCGCATTCTTTTTACTCATATTAGTTACACCTATTGCAAGCACAATAGTCATAACTGCAACAAGACCTTCGGGAATTGCAGCAACTGCAAGAGCAATAGCAGTAATAAAACTGCTGAGTGCAACATCAAATATATCTGATGTATTACCACCTCTTACAAAGTGCATAATTACATTAAATGCAAAAATAAATACACAAATGCCTACAACAAGCTTTGTAAGCACCTTTGAAAGCTGCTCAAGTTTAATTTCAAGTGGAGTTTTGCCATCCTCTGCAAGAGTGATAGCATTTGCAATTTTACCCATCTCGGTATCCATACCAGTAGCGGTAACAACTGCTTTACCACGACCATATACAAGTGTTGAGCCCATATATGCCATATTCTTACGGTCGCCAAGGGGAACAGTTTCATTATCGTTCTCGCACATGAGGACGCCAACAAGCTTATTGACAGGAACAGACTCACCTGTAAGGGCAGCTTCCTCAATCTTCATACTGTTGCATTCTATAATACGGCAGTCAGCAGGTATTGAATCACCTGCATCAAGGTAAATAACATCACCTACAACAAGGTCTTCACTTTTAATATTTACAAGCTCACCATTACGGTAGGTCTTAGTCATAGCAGCAGACATTTTCTGAAGAGCTTCAATAGCCTTCTCAGCCTTGCTCTCCTGAGCTACGCCAAGCACTGCATTTACAATAACAACAAACAAGATAATAAGTGCATCCTTGGGCACACCTACGCCGGATTCAATCCAGTCTGTTACAGTGCTTACAATAGCGGCAATAATAAGAATAATAATCATTGGATCCTTCATCTGATTAAAAAATCTTTTAATCACTGAATCCTTTTTGCCCTCTGCAAGCTTATTGGGGCCATTCTCTGCAAGCCTTAATTTTGCATCTGCTGATGAAAGACCATTTTCAGTGGTTTTAAGCTCTTTAATAACCTTATCAGCACTCTGGAGATAATACTTCATTTTTATCACTCATTTCAAAAAGATATTGAAAAAAGACCCCTAACATAGCCATAAGACTATGTTAAAGGTCTTGCTAACAAACTAGTTGCACTGTAAGCCAGCCTTGTAAACAAGACGGTTGTTGACTTAGCAGTTAAAAGCTACTCCCCTCTAACGAGGTATTTAATTCCTATACAATATACTACATATTGTATCGCATGTCAATCAGTTAAATGTAAATTATTTGTTACCACTGAAAGATTAAATCTCTGAAGCCTTTTGCACCAAAAATCTTATATGTAATATCATTAAGTCCCTTAAGTGCCTTATTTGCAATATTACCTGAATTATCTTTGCCAGCGGTATATACACCAAACTCAACAAGCATATCATAATAAGCTTCTATAATCTTATCATCAGCAGCTCTGTTATTTACAACGCTTGATGTCATTTCATCAACAGCCTTGTTATTTGCATCGAGCTTTGCCTGCTGCTCTTTGGTAAGCTTATTGCTTTCAAGCCACTTTTCAAGGTCAGGAATATAATTTCTCTTAAGCTTTTTAAGATCTCTTGAGTCATTAAACTGAGGGTAAATGTTATTGGGGTCATTTACACTGTCAATCTTACCCAGAGCAAGGTCAAAAGCAAGCTTAAGGGCAGTATTATTATTTTCAAGCTCATGCTTCTGCTTTGAGAAGAGCCATACTCTATCGGGGAAGAAGCAGGTTGAAAGGTCTACTGATTTATCGGGTGTAATATACTTAGCATCGTGAGAAGCAAGGTAATCTGCGCTGAACTGTGTACCCTTTGTAACATAAGTAGCACCTGTTGCAGTAGATGAGATTTCGATAATCTCATCTGAGTTTGTGGTATCGGCAGATTTAAGGAATCTGAAAAATTCGTAATCGCTGCTGAATTCACCAAATCCAAGACCATAACCAGCAATGTAGAAGAAATCCACACCATAGTTGTTATAAAGATTTGTAATGGTATCCTTCAGCTCAAGCTGAACATTATAATACCTGTCTGTCTGCTCCATAATGTAAGCAAGCTTTGAGTTACCCTCAAGCCTTGTTTTACGGATTTCAGGGTATCTGTCAGCAGGAACAATACCAAAGAGAGATGGTGTTTTAAGTACAAGATTCTCAACAACAGAGTTAAGAAGCTCATCAAT
>JAKSQR010000135.1 GCA_024404065.1 Clostridia bacterium
TTCATTACTCTTCCTCTATAGCTGCTTTACGAGTCTTTATTTCTTCCTGCTCTTTCTTTATGTGCTTTTCAACACTAAGGAAAATAAGAAGAACTGCAAGTATAATACCTGTAATTGACTCAAGGCCTACAAAAGCAAAGGTTATTGCATGCTTAACTGATTCGGTCTGTACTGCAATAATCTCACCGGCTTTATTTACATAAGGTGCAACATAGCCACACTTAGCAAGAACAGCATTGAATATGCCTGTTACAATGCCAACAGTTGATACAGCAATAATGTTATAAATTGACATTGCTATACCATCTACACGGAAGTTATGCTTCCACTCAATATGGTCAAGAACATCTGCAAAAAGTGCCATAAATACATAAGCACAAGGAAGTCCACCAATATTTTTTATGAACTGACCAATTAAAACAATAACCATATTGGTTGGGAACATCCAGCAGATAGCAGAGCCTATTGAGTAAAGCACAAAGCCAACTGCAGTTAAGTTTCTTTTGCCAAATTTTTTAGCAAGTGGCCATACAGCAAATATGCCGATACCCATAGGGATACCACCAATAACCGAAATAAGAGTCTGGGTTTTACCATCATTATATGTGCCAAGCACGTAGTTACAGAAATATACTAAGCCTAAATTTTTATATACTGTTGCACAGGTATAAATGAGGAAATATACATAGATAATAATCATATATCTATCAGTAAAGATAGCTTTTAAAAGCTTTTTATAAGGTATTTTTTCCTCATCTACATCCGCATTTTCAAGAGTAACTCTTTCCTTTGTGAAGTAATACTCTAAAAGAATCAATGGTAATGAAATGATAGAAAGCACACTCATAACCATTATCCACTTTGATTTATCAACGCCAAGCATAGGCATTACAACCATTGGGAAAATGAGGGCTACAATAATACCACTCATCATAATTGTAGCAATTTGATTAAATACAGAAAGTGAACCCCTCTGCTCTGTGTTACGGGTTGAAAGCGGAACCATTAAGCAATGGCTCATGTTAAATATTGTATAAGCAAATGAATAGAAAAGGTTATAAGATACCATTACCCATATTGCCTGCACTGTTGAGCTTGCATTGGGTACAGTAAACAAAAGCACACCTGAAACAGCAACCATTGGTGCAGATAATAACAGCCATGGTCTTGCCTTACCCTGTGATGATTTGGTATGGTCAATAACATAGCCCATAACAACATTTGTTACTGCATCAATAATTTTTGATAGAATTGGGAAAATTGCAAGGAATGCACCACCCCAAAGGCTTGTAAGGCCAAGTACATCTGTGTAGTAAACGTTAAGATATGTAGCAAGAACTGCGTTTAACAAAAGCGCACCTGCAGGGCCTAAAAGATAGCCCAGCCACTTTTCCTTAGCTTTTACATCATCAGTTTTAATCCTTGATGCAAAGACTTTCTTGTTCATCAGATTTGACATCATATTAAAGCATCCCTTTCTCTCATAAAAATATTGACAATCAATATCTTATTTATTACAATTTTATTATAGCTACACTGTGTTGGTTTAACAATCATCAGTTTATATATCAATTGTTACAAATCCGACAAAATAAATAAAAAGTGGTGGAATAATAATGAATGTTAAGAATAATCAAAGAATAAGGCTCTCTAAACTAATGCTGAAGGAAGCTTTAATGAAGCTTTTAAGAGAGAAAAAATCAATAGAAAAAATTACAGTGCGTGCCCTGTGTGAGGAGGCAGAGCTTAACCGCTCAACCTTTTATGCACATTACTCTGCCCCTGAGGAATTACTGAAGGAAATAGAAGACGAAATAATACAGGCAACAGAGGAACACTTAAAAAAAATAGGTGCTGAAAATGACATCGGTGCTCATAAATTTATATTATCATTTCTCAGGTTTATCAGGGATAATGATTCCTCTTTCCGCACTTTATTGCTTACAAATGCTGACCCTGAATTTAAGAGCAGATTTCTTCAGCAGTCAATTATTCAGTTTGTAAATAATATGGATGTAGTACTGCCTAAAAACCTTGAGCAATACATATATTCATATATTCTCAATGGCAGTACAGGCATCATAACCCAATGGATTCGCTCTGATTATGAAGCTGATGAAAACGACATAGTAAATCTATTATTCTCAATAAATGATAGTGCACTCATTAACATATCAAAATAATAAGGTTTATTTATCTGAAATTTTTCCAATAGCTTTTTATTGAAAGCATATTTCTAAAGTGATAAAATAAAGAAAAAACTTAAGGGGCGATAAAAATGTCTCAGCTTAAAATGTATTGGTTCCCCGGCACTCCTATAAAGGAATATGATCTACCTGAGGGATATTCAATTTCTAACTACAAAAACATCAAGGACAGAGATGCATGGATTGAAATCTGCCGCAACGGACTTGTAGGTGATGGCGCAGATGGATATAAAGGCTATGCACATTCAATTGCCGCAAGGCCAGAAATTGACCCTGAAAGAGATATGTTTTTCCTTGACTATAAGGGCGAGCACGTAGCAACAGTAACAGCATTTTTTCACCCTGATGACAATACAGGTGACGTTCACATGGTATCAGTACGCACTGATTTCAGAGGCAAGGGACTTTCAAAATATCTTACAATGATTGCCCTTAAGCATCTTTCACAGTACGATGTTAAGTTTGTACATCTTACAACAGATGAATGGCGCAAGGCTGCAGTAACAGGATATATAAACGCAGGCTTCAGACCTGTTGAATATGATATAGGCATGGAAGAGCGCTGGGCTGATGTGCTTGAAGAGAGAAACATTGACTCAATTGAGATGTACTATGAGGATGGAACATTCTATAAAAACATTGTACGCACATCAAAGCTTAAAAAGGTAAAATTCGGCGTTGTAGGTGCTTGCAGAGGCAGCTCAATGATTTCTTACTGCACTATTGCTGAAAACGCTGAGCTTGTTGCTGTATGCGATAATTATCTGCCTGTGCTTGAAGAAAAGAAGAAAGAGCTTGGTACGGAAAACATTGCATACTATACCGATTATGATGAATTTCTGAAGCATGATATGGATGTAGTTGTGCTTGCAAACTTTGCAAATGAGCACGCACCCTTTGCCATAAAGGCTATGAAGGCTGGCAAGCACGTTTTATCAGAGGTACTCCCCTGTCAGAATATGAAAGAGGCTGTTGAGCTTATTGAGGCAGTTGAGGAAACAGGCATGATTTATTCTTATGCTGAGAATTACTGCTATATGCCTGCACCTAAAAAGATGAAGCAGCTTTATGAGAGAGGCGACCTTGGTACATTTGAATATGGCGAGGGTGAATATGTACATAACTGTGAGGATGGCTGGCACCATTGGTCACAAGGTGATGAAAACCATTGGCGTAACACAATGTCAGCATTCTATTATTGCACTCACTCCCTTGGCCCTCTTATCCATATTACAGGGCAGCGTCCCGTTTCCGTTTCAGGCTTTGAAACCCCTTTCAATTTCAGAATGTGGCGAATGGGTGCAAAGGCAGGCGGAATGGCAGTTGAAATGGTTACCCTTGAAAGCGGTGCAATTCTTAAAAGCCTTCACGGTGTAGGACCATCAAAGAACTCCGTATGGTACTCTGTTTACGGCTCAAAGGGTCGCCTTGAAAGTGCAAGAGAAGATGACGCATCTAAAGACGGTGTACGCACCCTTTATGCTAACCTTGATAAATATGATGGCGAAAACAATTTTAACCCAGTTGAAATAAATCCCGATGATGACCTTGGACCAAAAACTGAGAAATTTGGTCACGGTGGCGGAGATTTTTACATAATGTACAATATGGTGCAGCGTGTAAGAGGTAACAAAAATGCAGATGTGATTGACGTTTATGAGGCTATGGATATGTATCTGCCCGGTCACTTTGCCCTTCTCAGCGCATTAAA
>JAKSQR010000136.1 GCA_024404065.1 Clostridia bacterium
TTATTTTCACGCATTATTCGTTTTATTTCAACCCTTTCAGGCACTTCCACAACCTGCTCAAAAACATTGCCTGCATATTTGCACATTGCCTCAAAATCACCTTTCTCGCAGGCATCAAGCATCTTCATGCAATCAGGATGGTAAAGGTAGGTATTATCTGCATCGGCATACGCCTTTGCGGTGGATACGCCCTGACTGGGCTTTGCAAGCACAATAGTGCAATCCTTAAGGGGATGAAGGGGTGAAAGCACACCGCCTGTATTCTGTGCAAGGCAGGTGCCGCCTACTATGCAGAATGGCACATCACTGCCTACCTTAAGCCCCATTTCGCAAAGCTCATAGGTTTTGTAATTGGTTTCAAATATTTTATTCATAGCCACAAATACAGCGGCCGCATCTGCACTACCGCCTGCAAGACCCGCTTCGTGTGGTATTTTCTTTTCAATATGAATATTTACACCGCTGTCTATACCCGACTTTTCAAAGAAAACCTTTGCTGCCTTATAGGCGGTGTTTTTTTCATTGCAGGGTATCGCTTCCTCACTGCAGGTGAGGGTTATGCCTTTATCTGCCTTCTCTACGGTTACCTCATCATATAAATCCACACTCTGCATAACCATAAAAAGGCTGTGATAGCCGTTATCCAGCTTGCCGAGAATATCAAGAAAAATATTTATTTTTGCATTGGCTTTTACTGTTGCTTTCATAGTATTCACCCTACAAACACAAATTCATTATTTGTATTTTATCACATTTCTTTTATAAATAACAGTTAAATTCAAAAAATATTGAGTGTTTCGCAAAAATATGTTAAAATATATTGATTATTGTAAACGGAGTGTTTATATGAAAGTAATGGTTACAGGCTCTAATGGTCAGCTTGGCACTGACCTTTGTAAGGAGCTTTCAAAAAGAAATATAGAGGTAATAGGTGCTGATATAGACCGCCTTGATATTACCGATAAGCAGGCGGTTAATGCCTTTATGGATGAGCAGAAGCCTGATGCAGTTATACACCTTGCCGCCTACACAGCTGTGGATAAAGCAGAGGAAGATAAAGAGGTCTGCACTAAGCTGAATGTGGAAGGCACAGAGAATATTGCTGAGTATTGCGGCAAAAATAACATAAAAATCATATACACAAGCACAGACTATGTATTTGGCGGTATGGGTGATGACTACCTTGAAACAGACGCACCTGTTGCCCCCTGCAATATTTACGGCTTAACAAAGCTTCAGGGCGAAGAGATAGTTAAAAAGCTTTGTGATAAGCACTTTATAGTGCGCATCTCATGGGTGTTTGGTGTGCATGGCAAAAACTTTGTTTACACTATGCTCCGCCTTGCAGAAACAAGAGATAATCTCACAGTTGTAGGTGACCAGATTGGCTCCCCTACCTTTACCCCACACCTTTCCGTTTTGCTTGCAGATATGGTGCTTACCGAAAAATACGGCACCTATCACGCAAGTAACGAGGGTCTTTGCTCATGGGCTGATTTTGCCAGTGAAATTATGAAGCTTTCTGGTAAAAGCACAAAAATTACGGCTATACCTTCATCTGATTACCCCACAGCAGCAAAGCGCCCCCTTAATTCAAGGCTGTCAAAGAAAAGCCTTGATGAGGCAGGCTTCAGCAGGCTTCCCTCATGGCAGGATGCCCTTAAGGAATTTTTAAGCGAAACCGGTAATCTTATATAACTATTGTAAAAACCTATATATTTTGATATAATATATAGGTTAAGACTTTTAATGTATATTACTTTTGAGGTGTTTTATGGATAACGAAGACATCAAAAAAGTGAATAATGACGGTCCTCAGGAGATAAATCTTTTTGAAGATTTATCGGCTGACAAAGAGCCTACTCCCGAAGAAACTGCCCCCGTAAAGGAAGCTCCTGTAATAAACTCATCTGCCACTCAGGATGAAAAGGCAAATGCCTTTGATGAGATTATGAACAGTATGTATGAGCTTTCTGAGCTTTATGGCGGTGAGGAATCTGCAAGGGCACGCAAAATCCGTGAGCAGGATGAGCGCCGCCGTGAGCAGGAAATGGCTGCAAAGCGTGAGGATATTGAGCGCAGATACTCTCAGCAGATTGAAGAGGCAAGAAGCAATATGGAGAGTGCTATGGGTGCAAAGCCCGTCAGCGACAATTCTCAGGGTGAAAGCTCATCTGAGGAGATTTCCAACCTTCATGACCTTATAGACGTAAACGCTATAAGGGAGGCTCCTGCAAAGCTCAGCAGAAAAGCTCAGAAGCCTGAAAAGCCTAAAAAGGCAAAAAAGAGCAAAAAGAAAAAGCTTGTAGAGTATATTGACCTTGATGAGAAAAACGCAGTTTACAGAGGCATCTACTCACTTGGTGATACTGTGCTGAGAGGGCTTGAGGTTATACTCGGCACCTTAATACACTTTATCTCCATTCCCCTGTCTGCTATTGTTAAGCTTGTACGCAAATCCACTCAGGGCACCAAAAACAATTTAAGCAACCGTGCAAGAATTATTGTATGGGAATTTCTGGACTTTGCTGCTGATATAAGAGATATAGGCAAAAACAGCCGTGCTGAAAGAGCTGCTTCAGGCAGGTCAATAATTAAAATATTACTTGATAACACAGGCAAGGCATTCAAATCTAATTCACGCATTCTTAAATCTATTGCAAATACACTTTTACCTATCGGCTCAGTTATCGTGTTGCTTTTGGTTTTCAATTACTGGAATCATGTTACCTTTGCCCTTAATGTAATTTATAATGACGAAAGCATTGGCTACATCACAGATGAATCCGTACTGATTGAGGCAAGGGATTTAGTTGTGGACAGGTTAGCAATCGCCTCCCGTGGTGACAAAAAGACTGAGGCAACCGTATCCGTAAACAGCATAGATGCAGGCTACGAGCTTGCCCTTGTTTCACTTAGTGAGCTTAGCGATGCCCGTACCATTTCTGACAGAATGATTGAAAACTCTGTTGAAAACCTTACAATGGCCTGCGGTATTTACATTAACGATGAGCTGATTTGTGCAGTTAAAAATGAGGCTGACGCAAAAACAGTTTTCTATAATATCCTTGAGCCCTACGAAGAGGACGCAAAGGTAAACGGCTACGTAGTAAACTTTGATGAAAGCATTGACTACGTGCAGGGTCTTTACCCCGATGAGCCCTCTGTAATGTGGGATGCCTCACAGCTTGAGGACTATGTACTGAGTGTAGACGAAGCAACCGGTGAAAAGACTATAAACATAAGAAAGACTATCACTACATCTAAAATTGAGGATGTTCCTTACAGAATTGTAAAACAGCGTGATATAACAAAGTACAGTGGCTACAGAATGATAACCCAAAAGGGTGCTGCAGGCACACAGAGAGTTATTACAACCACTACATTTGTTAATGATGTAAATCAGGGCTCAGTATCAAGAGCAGAGATTATTATTGAAGCAATTGATGAGGTTGTAGTAGTAGGTACAAGAACAACCTACGGCGGCATTTACATAGGCGAGGCTTCAGATTACGGCTTCCTTTGGCCTGCACCAAACTGCCACTATATAAGCTCACCCTACGGATGGCGAAGCAGTGGCTGGCACAAGGGCATTGACCTTTGTACCACAAACGGAACAGCCTTTGGCTCCCCCGTTATTGCATCTAAGGGCGGCACAGTAGAGGTTGTACAGCGTAGTGACTCCGGCTATGGTCACATGGTGCTTATAAACCATGGTGATGGCTATAAAACAAGATATGCTCACATGATTGCCGGCTCTATTACAGTAAGAGTTGGTGACGTGGTTGAAGCAGGTCAGACTATTGGTAAGGTTGGCTCCACAGGTAACTCCTCAGGTCCACACCTTCACTTTGAGGTTATTTACAATGGCGACACCTACGACCCCAAGAGCTTTATAAATTAAAC
>JAKSQR010000137.1 GCA_024404065.1 Clostridia bacterium
ATTTTTGTGAAAAAGCTTGCACTATTAACTGTTACTGTAAAATCTTTTTCAAGCTTTTCACCATAGTAATCACCTTGTACATTGTTATCCGCATCTACAACCTTAACAGTAAAAGTTGTGCTCGATTTTGTTTTGCCATTATTGTATTCAACCAAGGTGTTTGAACCCTTAGCAAGCTGTTTAGAGCCATTGTATATTGCAAGGTAATATCCTTCAGGTACATTATCTGCAGTGGCTACTACTCTCACCTTTGTGCTGTAATCTACGGCTGTATCAACAGGGGTATGAATCATAGCAAAAGCTGTAGGCATAAGTGCTGCAATAGTCCATTTTGCATAGAGAGTGGTATTTGAGCTTACAGTATCTGTTTCAAAATTCCACTTATTAGTGCAGGCAATTTCTTTATACCATCCGCCGAAGGTGAATCCGGTTGCTGTGGGGTCAGCAGGCTTTGTGACCTTACCGCCTGATTTAACAGTCTGTGAAGCAGGTGATGTACCCATTGAGTTATAAAAGCTTACTGTGTAATCAGAGACGCCAGCATTCTTTTGCCAAACTGCATAAAGAGTTGTATTTGCTGAAACAGTAATTGAATCACCAGATTTATATGTAGCAGATGTAGCAGAGGAGCTTTGTGACCAACCGAGGAAGGTGTAACCGCTCCTTGTGGGTTTAACTGATGAAATAGTGTAATTTACTGCGCCTGTCTGCTGTGAGGGTGCGCCTGAGCCACCATTTGCATTGTATGTAAGTGTGTAAGCAGGTGCAGCATATTTTTTAACAAGAGATGAGCCTAAATCAATTTTTATCATAGGTCTTATACCGCACATATTTGATAAAACCTTTGAGTATTCTGTATTGGAATAAGCTACTGATGTGCCAGCTACATATTTAACTGAATTAGGCTTTATTGCAGTGCGGGTATACCAGTAATATCCTCTCTGACCCTGAATTGAGGCATAGTCTGTGCCGGTTGCACCGCCTATAACAGATTTATTTGCGTTAAATTCACTTTCAGATATAAGATAAACATAATCCTGTGTGTTGTATATGGAGAGTGTTGAGTCTGCAGGGGTATTATCGCAGGTGACCTTTGACATTATTGCCTGCTCTGCAGAGGAGAAAGCAGTTGCTTTAAAGTTAAATGATGTATAATCTGAGTAGTTTGTGCTTGTGGCATTAAGCCAATCACGAATTGTAGCATATCCAAAGTCAGAGGCATATTTTGAAAAGCCTTTTGTGCTAAGGTAAGTGTTGCTTTCAAATTTATATATGCCGTTAAAGCACTGTGAGTCAATAATATCCTTTGTGATAAGTGTGCCTGCTGCATTTACAACTATCCACTGAATTGGCTCATATTTGAAGTAATAAACTGTGTTAAGGGCATACTTGTTGAGCGACTGTGGTGCATAGTCAGCAGAAGACTCTGAGTCAGTTGATTTGCCAAGATATGAAATAAGCTTTATGGCACGGTATTTATTTCCACCGTATGTAAAATCTGCAAATTTCATTGTGCTGCTGTCTGACTTTGATGGGTAGGTCAGTTTATCAGCACCATTGTTTTTTGTGTAAAGGGGAGCGTTTTTCCAGCTCAGAGAAACACCATTAAGGGAAGTTATAAGACTTGAGTCTGTAACTCTTGAGCGGGGATAGCTGCCAAATGTAACGATATCTCCCACAGAGTAGGATGCGGCACCTGCCTGTATCGGCACACAGCAGGCAACCATAATGAGCGCAAGTAAAACTGAAAGTAATCTGCGTGAAAGCTTCATAACAAATCCTCCATTTTTATTGTGATTATATTCTATCATAAGTATTTTACAATTTCAAACAAAAACAATAAAAGCGGGCATCCATATCGGATACCCGCAAAAATTTTGCTCATTACTCAGCGTCGTCTGTGTTTTCCCAGTTGTGCCATACGCCCTGAATATCATCGTTATCATCAAACATATCAAGCATTTTGTTCATGTTAACCATGTCTTCCTGCTCAGTAAGTGTAACGTATGTTGAGGGGATGTATGCAGCCTCAGCTGAAAGGAACTTGTAGCCCTTAGCAGCAAGTGCTTCACTTACAGCACCGCAATCATAAGGATCTGTGCGTACTTCAAAAATGCCTTCATCTGTAAGGAAGTCAGTAGCGCCTGCTTCAAGTGCATCTTCCATAAGTGCTTCTTCGTCAACATCTTCGCTCTCAATAAGGATAACACCCTGCTTTGAGAAAAGGAAATTAACTGAACCACTCTGACCCATATTGCCACCAAATTTATCAAAGTAATGACGAACATCGCCTGCTGTTCTGTTACGGTTATCTGTAAGAGCTTCAACTATAACTGCAACACCCTTGGGGCCGTAGCCTTCGTAGATGATTGTTTCATAGTCAGCGCCGCCTGTTTCACCAGCAGCCTTCTTGATGATTCTTTCAATGTTATCGTTAGGAACGTTGTTAGCCTTAGCCTTAGCAATAACGTCCTTAAGCTTTGAGTTATTAGCAGGGTCGGGACCGCCTTCACGAACTACAACAGCGATTTCTCTGCCGATTTTGGTGAAAACCTTAGCTCTGGCATTATCTGTCTTTTCTTTCTTACGTTTAATTGTGCTCCATTTGTTATGGCCTGACATATAAATAACCTCATTTCGGTAAATTTTAACTTTGATATTATAATACAGCCCCGTGATACTTGTCAAGGCTATATCATCAGAAATCCGTATTGAAGCCGTTTCCGAGTATTTCGTTTGCTTCGCTTACTATGATAAAAGTTTTGGGGTCAATAGCTTTTACTATTTTTACAAGTCTTCTTATTTCGTTTTTACGGGCAACGCAGATAAGCATATTATTTGCTTCACCACTGTATGCACCTTTTGCAGGTATAATTGAAACGCCACGTGGTGAGTTGGAAATCATAGCCTTTGATACCTCTTCGCCCTTTGATGTAAATATCATAAGGCATTTTCCGTTGCCCATACCATACAGCAGGTAGTCAATTACTCTTGAGCTTACAAAGGCAAATATAATTGCATAAAGACCTGCCTCCAAGCTTCTGAAAACTACTATGTAAGCAACCACAACAGTGAAATCTGCAATCATAACAATAGTGCCTACTGAAATATGACGCCATTTTTTGTGGAAAAGCATACCGATAATATCTGTGCCGCCGCTTGTTGCACCTGTTGTCATAATCAGACCAAGTCCAAAGCCCTGAAGGGCGCCGCATAAAAGCACTGCAACAATTTTATCCTCAGTATAGCTTATGTTGAATTTATCACAGGCCCAGGCAACACCATCAAGGCAAAGCGAAAGTATAACTGAAACCCACAGTGTTTTTGCAACGCTTGTTCTGCCTATAAATATCCACATAAGTATAAGCAGGGGAACGTTGAGTGCAAATCCCACTGCACCTACGGGCAGATTTGTAAGATTATGTATGATAACCGATGCACCTGTCATACCGCTCTGAGCAAAATTATTTGGAAGCACTATAACATTAACTGCTATTGCATAAAGCAGACTTCCAAGTATCCATAAGCCGTTTTCTTTTAAAAGATTTACCGCTTCATTTTTACTCTTCTTCATTATTTTGCGCCTCTTTTATCGCAGAATATAATTCTTTAATTCTTTCCTCTTTACCGCTTAAATAGAGCCAGCCAAAAAGACATTCAAGCCCTGTGGCATAGTGATAGTCAGCAGCACTCTGATTTTTAGGCACAGAGCCTGTGTGAGCGTTTCTTCCACGCTTGAATACATCCTGCTCCTCTTCGCTTAAAACAGGCATTATAGCCTTTATGCAGGCAGCCTGAGCCTTTGC
>JAKSQR010000138.1 GCA_024404065.1 Clostridia bacterium
CTTATGGTAAGTACATTTTCAATTGCTACATCATTTGCTGCAGTCTATCTTACTGCAAGGCGTGATTATCGTTTCTCTATGGCTTATGCCTTTAATGATATTGTGCTTATTATCCTTTGGGCATTAGCAGCAAAAGATAATATTACATACCTTTCCATGGTAATTTGCTTCTGCTCATTTTTATGTATGGATTGCTATACATATTTCAGCTGGCAAAGGCTTAAAAAGAAGCAGGCAGAGGGATAAAATATAATATGACAGTTTTCGGCCTGATGTAAATTTTATGTCAGGCTGTTTGTATTTTTATATTATATGTGATATAATAAATCAATTACTGCAGTAAAGGAGATGAGTCTGTTGGATAAGTTCAAATTAGTAGCACCTTATGAGCCTATGGGCGATCAGCCACAAGCTATAGAGGAGCTTGTAAATGGCATCAATAATGGTGCAAGAGAGCAGACCCTGCTTGGCGTTACAGGCTCAGGTAAAACCTTTACAATGGCTAATGTTATAGCTAAGGTAAACAGACCTACTCTTGTGCTTGCACATAACAAAACTCTTGCTGCACAGCTTTGCAGTGAGTTTAAGGAATTTTTCCCCGAGAATGCAGTTGAATACTTTGTATCTTATTATGATTATTATCAGCCTGAGGCTTATATTCCAACTACTGATACATACATAGAAAAAGACTCTGCAATAAATGACGAAATTGAGCGTTTGCGCCATTCAGCTACATCTGCCCTTTCAGAAAGGCGGGATGTAATTATTGTTGCCTCAGTTTCCTGCATTTATACATTAGGCGACCCTATTGATTACCGCAATATGGTTGTTTCACTGCGCACAGGTATGGAGAAAAACAGAGATGACCTTATCGCAAAGCTTATCTCTATACAGTATGAGCGAAATGATATTGACTTCAGCCGTAATAAATTCAGGGTAAAGGGTGATGTGGTTGAAATCTTCCCTGTTTATTCTGCAGATAATGCCTATCGTGTTGAATTTTTTGGTGACGAAATAGACAGAATAAGTGAAATTAACCCACTTACAGGTCAGGTAAAAAATGTGATAAATCACCTGGCAATTTACCCTGCAAGCCACTATGTAATTGCTGCTGATAAGTTAGAAAAATCCATTGAGCTTATAAATCAGGAGAAGGAAGAAAGAGTAAAATGGTTTGAGAGTCAGGGCAAGCTTCTTGAGGCTCAGCGCATAAAAGAGCGTACTGAGTATGATATGGAAATGCTCCGTGAAACAGGCTTTTGCAAGGGCATTGAAAACTACTCAAGAGTAATGAGCGGCAGACCTGAGGGCTCAGCCCCCTTTACTCTGCTTAATTATTTCCCTGATGATTTTATACTTTTTGTAGATGAGAGCCATGTAACCCTGCCTCAGGTAAGGGCAATGTATGGCGGTGACAGAGCCCGTAAAGAGAGCCTTGTAAACTTCGGCTTCCGTTTACCATCTGCCTTTGATAACAGACCCCTCACCTTTGATGAATTTTATGAAAGGGTAGGGCAGAAGGTATTTGTATCTGCAACGCCATCAGATTTTGAAAAATCAAAGAGCGTAAATATTGCAGAGCAGGTAATAAGACCTACAGGTCTGCTTGACCCTGAAATTTCTGTAAGACCTGTTGATGGTCAGATTGATGACCTTGTATCTGAAATAAACGAGCGTGTTGCAAAGAAGGAGCGTGTGCTTGTTACCACTCTTACAAAGCGTATGGCTGAGGACCTTACAGACTACCTTGAAAACCTTGATATTAAGGTAAGATATATGCACCATGATGTAGATACCATTGAGCGTATGGAAATAATCCGTGGCTTAAGGCTTGGAGAATTTGATGTGCTTGTAGGCATCAACCTTCTCAGGGAGGGTCTTGATATACCTGAGGTATCTCTTGTGGCAATACTTGATGCAGATAAAGAGGGCTTCTTACGAAGCGAAACCTCACTTATACAGACTATCGGTCGTGCTGCCCGTAACGCAGAGGGTACAGTAATTATGTATGCTGATTCTGTTACTCCGTCAATGGAGAGGGCAATCAGCGAAACCTACCGCCGCCGTGAAAAGCAGATGAAATATAACGAGGAAAACGGCATTACACCTAAAACAATTATTAAAGATGTACGTGAGATTATTGAAATCTCAAGAAAAGCTGATGACGAGGATGCTGCCATAGCAAAAATGTCAAGGCGTGATAAGGATGTACTTATTGCAAAGCTTACCGCAGAGATGAAGGAAGCAGCTAAAATACTTGAGTTTGAGCATGCGGCATATCTCCGTGATAAGATTGAAAAGCTTAAGGGTGTAAGCAAAAAATAAAGAGGTAATATATGGCACTGGAAAATCTTGTAGTCAGGGGTGCAAAGGTGCACAACCTGAAAAATGTGGATATTACAATACCCCGTGATAAGCTGGTAGTATTTACCGGCTTGTCAGGCTCGGGCAAGTCATCCCTTGCCTTTGATACAATTTATGCAGAGGGTCAGCGCAGGTATGTTGAGTCACTCTCATCCTATGCCCGTATGTTTTTAGGGCAGATGGATAAGCCTGATGTAGAGAGCATTGAGGGCCTTTCACCTGCAATATCTATTGACCAGAAATCCACATCCAAAAACCCACGCTCAACCGTAGGCACAGTAACTGAAATTTACGATTATCTTCGTCTTCTTTATGCACGCATAGGTGTGCCTCATTGCCCTGTATGTGGCAGAGAAATTGCAAAGCAGACTATAGATGACATTGCTTTACAGATTCTTACTATGGCGGAAGGCACTAAAATTCAGGTGCTTGCCCCTATTGCAAGAGGTAAAAAGGGCAGATTTGAAAAGGATTTTGAGTCTGCACGTAAAAGCGGCTTTGCAAGGGTAAGAGTAGATGGCAGCATCTATGATTTAAGCGAAGAAATAAAGCTTGATAAAAACATTAAGCACAATATAGAAATAGTAGTTGACCGTCTTGTAATTAAAAACGGCATCCGCTCAAGACTTACAGACTCAGTTGAGGTTGCTACTAACCTTACAGATGGTCTGCTTGTAATAGATGTAATAGGCGATAAGGAATACACCTACTCACTCAACTATGCCTGCCCGGACCACGGCGTTTGCGTAGAGGAGCTTGAGCCCCGCTCATTTTCATTTAACAATCCCTTTGGCGCTTGCCCCAAGTGTCTCGGCCTTGGAGAGTTTATGAAGGTCAGCGCAGATTTAATTGTACCCGATAGCAATCTTTCAATCAATCAGGGCGCAATTAAGGCAAGTGGCTGGGGTGTAGATGGCACCATAGCAAGAATGTACTATGAAGGCATTGCTAAGGAGTATAAATTCTCACTTGATACACCATTCAAGGATTTAAAGCCCGAGGCTAAAAAGGTGCTTTTCTATGGTACAGATGGTAAGAAAATAAAGCTTAACAGAGCAGGCTTATATGGCTCAGGTGAGCTTAATTATAACTCTGATTTTGAGGGTATTGTAACTAACCTTGAAAGAAGATATGCTGAGTCAAACAGCGATTATTCAAGGGCAGAAATTGAAACCCTGATGACTGCTGAGGTCTGCCCTGACTGTAACGGCACAAGGCTTCGTAAAGAGAGCATTGCAGTTACCATCGGCGGTATAAATATAGATGAATTTTGTCATAAATCCATCACCGCAGAGCTTGAATTTTTAGATTCTCTTCAGCTTACTGAAAGAGAGCACATGATAGGTGACCAGATTATAAGAGAAATCCGCTCAAGGCTTGAGTTTCTTGAATCTGTTGGTCTTGATTACCTTCAGCTTGCCCGCTCATCATCCAC
>JAKSQR010000139.1 GCA_024404065.1 Clostridia bacterium
CTGAAATTCTGTTCAATTTCCTTTATTTCGCTCTGGTCGGTTACTGTTATAGCGTAATCAGGCATTACATTATCTGTGCTTAATGGGTCTGTGCTATACTCCATAGATACGTTCTCCTCACCGAAGCCTGTATACTCTATAACATCTGTAACATCCTTATTTTCAGCATAAGAGATTGTGCCCTTAATAAGGTTTGCACAGTCCTCATCCCTTGAGCGCATTATTGTATCCTCTCTGTATTTTACATAGGCGTACTTAACGGGCTCTGCATTATTCTTAAACAAAGGCATTACGCCCTGCTTTTCACATACTGCAAGGGTATTTTTCATATCGGCAAATACTGGCACAACCATTGATTCATCAGTAAGGTTATATGGCTGCTCTCTGTCAAGGATAATATCGCCGTGCTCTGCGTAATGCTGCTCGCCGCTCTCATCAAACTCAAAATAATCAAATGAGTTTACATAAGCAAGGTAGCCTACTAACTGGCTGTCTGACTTATAATCAAGGGGAAGTGTGCCGTCGAGAATATCCTTAGCCATTGCCTTTGTAAGCTCATCCCTTGCCTTTTCACTGTGGAATGCACCTGTAATTGTACGATTTGAAAGGTTAGGTGAGAATGCTGCTACATCAATATTCTCTTCAAGTAATCTCTCATGTGTAAGACCGCTTGCAAAGTTATCTGCCATAAGCTTTTTGTAGTTATCCGTCTTTGTGAGGGAGCTTAATTCTCTTAAAATTTCCTCAGTAGCCACATAATATACTCGGCTAACCACCTTGCCATTTTCAAGGGTATACTCAAAGCGCACCCTTGTGGGTATTACTCTCTCGTCAAAGTCCATACCATTATATGTGCGGGTAATCTGCTTATTCTCAATGGTCTTAAACTGCCTGTTAATATCGGTAATTTTTTCAATATCCTTTTTATCGGTAAAGCCCTTTGCTATTGAAAGCTCTGATGAGAAGCCTGCCATATACTCATCAAGGCGGATTGTATCACCCTCAAGGTAAAGCCTGCTGCCTGATACACTTAAATCAAGGCCATAATCAGGCACATCACCAAAAGCTGTGGTTGTAACTGTAACTGCAGCGCTCTTAATCTGATTTGCTGCAGGCACAGATGAGAATTTACCGAAAAGACCTGTTGCAAACAGCAGGAATATTACTGTGAAAATTGCAACCTCTATACCAAGGTTTTTAAGCCTTTTGAAATACTGCTTAAAGGAGCGAAGGCTGATAAGCTCAACTACTGTGTAGCCAACTGCCATAATTGCAATGCAAAGTACAAATGTAACAGCTGAAAGTGATTTTGTGCTGTAAATTGAGCTTATATTAGATACATCTGCTATGCCTGCACCAAGGGCTGAGCCAACTACTATAACGCAGATGCCTTCAACTGCAGGGCACTTGCCCATAAAGCCTGTTATCTCCATTTTGCGCTTATTGTGAAGCACTACCAAAGCTACTGCAAGCAGGCAGATAACTGCAAAAAAGATTACAGGACCAACCCATGTGGATGCCTTGAATAAGGCGTATTTATCTGTATCAAGTCCACCCTTACTGATTGAAAGAACCTGATTAAGTGTGCCGTCATCATTAAGAGGCAGAATACAATCTGTAAAGTTAAAAAGGTGGAAATCCTGACGGTAGCTATCCCCTGCCACCTCTTTAATTGCATACATTGTGCTGTAGGGTGAGCCGAAAATAAGGCTTGTGATAAACTGACCTAATGTGTAATTTACAATGGCAGGTGCGGCTGTAAGCACACCACCTATTACAAGGGCCTCAAGATATGAGCCGAAAAGCACAATGCAAAGTGAAAAGATTGTAAAAACATAAAGCATTGTACTGAAAATTTTAAATACAGCAAGGGCTGCTGCAAACCAGAGCCTTGCGCTGTTGCCATAGAAGGCAATGTTGCCTATAACTGAAATAAGTGCAGGAATTGCAACGCTTGTAAGCATAAGGGTTGCGCCTGCTAAATACTTGCTTAAAAGCAGCTTTGTCCTTGAAATGCCAAGGCTGTAGTAAACATTAACCGCCTTTTTATTAAGCATATAGCCAAATACACCTAAGGCAAGGCCAGCTGATGCAGCAATAATCATCATACTGATAAAGGCAGAGAATATGCCCATATTATCAGCACCGCTGCTGAGCACAAACTCGTAAAGGTCTTTTATCTTTTCAGCATAGTCAAGCTGACCCTCTTTAATTGCGTATTTATAGGCGCTTATGCAGGAGAAGGGCTCATACATATAGCCAAAAATCATAAGACCTACGCCTATAACGTAAATAATACCGCTTCTGATTATATCAAAATAGGTTTTTGCCATAGGATTAAGAGAAGATTTCTTTGAAGTCATAGTCTGCACCCTCCATTTCTTCAAGGAATATTTCTTCAAGGGTTAAGGGGAATTTCTCAAGCAGTAATGGGTTCATTGCCTTAAGCTTCTGCTCATTCTCCTCCTCGTTACCCTTTAAGGAGATTGTAAGGATTCTGCCATCGCCCTTGAATTTTTTAATATCAAAGCCTGCAAAATCTGCTTCGGTTTTTTCGTCTGCAAATACAAGCCTGAATTTGCATCTGTCTGCGCTGATATCATCAGTTGAGCAATTTATAGCAATTCTCTTTCCGTTTATAAGTGCAACATGGTCGCATACATCTGCAATCTCGTGCAGGTTGTGGGATGAAATAATAACGCTTGCGTTTTTCTCTGCCACATAGTCAAGTATAAGGTTATTCATCATATTTCTTTTGGCAGGGTCAAGACCGTCAAAGCTTTCATCAAGGAGCAAAACCTCAGGGAGAGTGGACATGGCAAGTATCATCTCTGCCTGCCTCTGCATACCCTTTGAGAAGGCGTTGAGCTTTGCCTTTTTATCAAGTCTGAAAGCCTCGCAAAGCTTATCCATTGTTTCAAAGCTGAAATTCTTATAGTAGCCTGCATAGAATTTTGCCATTTTTTCCATAGTGGCGTATGGCATAAAGTAAATATCATCAGGCACATAAAACATCTTTGCCCTTGCGCTTTCGCTTACCTGAGTATCCTCACCATCTATAAGCACCTGACCACCTTCAGGCTTATAAACAGCGGCAATGGACTTTAAGAGTGTGGTTTTACCTGCACCGTTATAACCAACAAGGCCATAAATTGAGCCGCTGTCAACTGTAAAGCTGATGCCGTCATTTGCAACAAAGGAGCCAAACTTTTTTGTTACGTTTTTAATCTCAATCATCTTTCTCCCTCCTTTAATACTTCGTTAAGAATATCTGTAATTTCCTCTCTGGTTACACCGATTGCGACAGCACGCTGGAATAAATCCTTGATTTCGCCTTTGATTTTCTGGGTAACCAATGAGTTATCAAGGGCAGCCTCGCTTACAAAGCTGCCTGTGCCGGGCACTGTGTAAATTACACCGCTTATTTCAAGCTCGGCAAACACTTTTTTTACTGTGTTTACATTTACCCCCGCCTCAGATGTAATGCTTCTGATGGAGGGCAGCTTGTCATTTGGGTTGTAAACACCAAGGCGTATAAGAGTGATTATCTGGTTTTTAATCTGCTCATATACAGGCACTCTGCTCTGCTTATCAATAACAATCAAATGTAATCCCCCTTTCTGTAA
>JAKSQR010000014.1 GCA_024404065.1 Clostridia bacterium
AATACAGGACCTGCAACAAAATCTGCAGTGGTATCATCAAGCAGGTCAAGGCAATGGTTCCAAATCATAAATGCCTGCTTCTCGTTCTTTTCCACAAAGTAGCCATTCTGATACATATCACCTATTTTGTAGAGTGAAACGGGTCTGCCTGCAAAGGCACCGAGGGAGTAATACTTAAATGCCATGGCATAGTCTTTCTCAACATCTCTGCCGTAGTAATAGCAATAGCCGAGGTTTTCCTGAGCCTGAGCAGAGCCATTCTCAGCAGCCATTTTGTAGTAGTAAACGGCACTCTCATAATCGGGCTCACCATTTCTGCCTCTGTAGTAGAATGCGCCAAGGTCATTCATACAGTTTTCGTCACCATCTTCAATGCCTATGCCAAAGAGCTCTACAATCTGGTCAAAAAGAAAATCAGGCAAAATCTCCTTAGGGTCGCAATCTGCAAGGCGGGCTGCAATATCGTAGGCTGTGTCGTCAAGCCAACCCTCATCAAGAAAGTAGGTAAGGTATCTTACTGTTTCGGGGTAGCGGTCTGCATCAAGCATATTAAAAACTTCCTGAAGCTCATCTCTTATCATTTCTCTGTCCATGTTATTCTCCTTATTCTGGTATTTTAATCTCAAATATGCCTTCTTTATTTACTGTAAGGGTAAGGCCCTTTATATACTTATTGTACATGCTTTCCTTCTCTGCATCAGAGAGCTCTGCCCTGCAGCTGAGTATAACATCATCAAGCAGGTTGTGTGCATCACCAAGGGCGAAGCTTGCGTTAAGGATATTTTCAAGCTCTTTTCTGAAAACAAGCTTGAAGAAGCTGTTATCCTCAGGGGTCATAAAGGTATCAAGATAGCAGTAGAAAACGTTGTTTTCTTTAAGCACATCTCTGAAGTCGTGACCGCATTTGTCCTTTTCTACCATTACAAGGTAATCTGCATCAACGTCCTCAATAACGCTCCAGAAATCTGAGTCACTTGAGGCAATAATTACGGAGTCAATGCCGTCCTTGTAAACTGCCTTTGATACGCCTGCTACAAGCTTATGGTCAACAAGTGATTTATCCTCTTTGATTCTGTCTACGCCTATTGCCTCAACCTCTACATCATAAGTAAAGTGCTTAAGCATTGTCCATGCACGGTTTGAATAGGTGTTATCGTAATAAACTGTGATTTTATCAATCTTGTCAATTTCGTGGTCCTTGAGGCTGTCCATTGCTGCTGCAAATCTGTAAGGGTCAACGTTTTCGCCATCAATAAAAATCTGTGTTCTTTCGCCTCTGCTGATAAAATCAGAAATATTCTGCTTTACGTTGTCACTTGCGTCCTTAACCTTGCTTATATCACGGAAGAAATCGCCGTTATTCTCATAAATTATTGTAAGGATTTTTTCATCCGAATAAAGAATGTTGCCTTCGGGGCGGGGATTTTCCCAGTAAAAATATCTTTTGAAGGGGTAGCTGTCCTGATGGCTCTGGAATTTTTCGCTCTCAGGCTTTATATTTGAGGGCATCTGAAACATATATCTTATATGCTTAAACTCTACCCAATCGGGGAAAAGATTTTTAATGTTGTTAATTCTTTTTGATATTTCGTTATTTATAATTTCAAGGTATTCATTTATATCGGAGCGACCGGTTGCTATTTCTATATTCATTCTTCTGAGGGCTTTGAAATCGTCCTTAAACTCATCCATCATATAGAGGGGCTTAAAGTCGGCTGAGGTAACTCTGATGGTGTTGCTTACCTTCTTGAATAAAAGCATAAGGTTGCTTCTTATGTTGTTAAGCACTCTTATTGCCTTTGCGTTTTCGTTACCGTCAAGCTTATCCCTGAGCTTATTATATTTGCTTTCCTCCTGAGGGATTTTTTCAAGATACTCTTCCCTTACGCCAAGCAGGTAGCCAATAGTAAAAGCAACATCTGTTGAGTAATTTCTGAAGGTTGATTTGTCAATAAGTTCACCTGTATTTTCGTCTGGTATAAAGCCTTTTAAATCCTGTAAATCTGTAATTGTGTTTGGTGCGCACATAATATTTCCTCCTTAATTAAATCGTGATGTAATCATACCATTAAAATTTTGGCTTTTGGTCGCATGAAGGACGACATTTTAGCTTGTTCCCTTTCGGAACAATTATATTATACCACACGTCCGGTCCAATAATACGGACTGAAAACAGCGAAAAACGACCTGCTTTATTTGATTATTGAATGATAAAGAATAAAATGTTATACTAATGCTATAAATTTTTGGAGGGACGTTATGAACAGAATAATCAAATCAGCTCTTGCAGTAGTGCTTACCCTTATGGTAGTGCTTTCCTGCGTGGTTTCAGCCTTTGCTGCTACATTTACATTTAATCAGAATACCCTTGCTACAGTAGTAACTGTATCTGACTATCAGGATGATGGCACAAATATGTCAGAGCGCTTTGTAAATATACTTACAAAGATGAAAAATGATGGCCTTACCGACCCTGACTCACTTCTTATGGGCGGTGATTTTTCTAAGGTATGGCCCGACTATGCCACAATAAGAATGATGGAGCTTAAGGATAATTATCTTTCTGTATTTCCTGACGAAAAGGCAGAGTCAATCGTCTGCGTTCAGGGTAATCACGATATTGATAACCCGGCTCTTGTTAAAACAGGCTTTTATGATATGGGCGCATACTGCCTTTACGCAATAAACGAAAATGATTTTCAGTGGAATCAGTTTCTGCGTACATCATCAAAGGTTGAAAAGCTTGCAAAGGATGTAGATGCAAAGCTTACCGCCATGATTGAGAGCGGAGATAAAAGACCTGTAATTGTAATTACTCACGTACCCCTTCACCACACAGACCGCACACTTTATGGTGATAATAAATACGCTTCATACCTTTTCAATGCTCTTAATAAAGCAGGCGAAAAGCTGGATATAGTTTTCCTTTTCGGTCATAATCATTCATCAGGCTATGATGACTACATCGGGGGCTCAGTAAACCTTCTTAAAGAGGGAGATACAATAAGAATTCCAAAGCCCGATGCAATCGGCGAAAACTGCTATACTGAGGAAAAGCTTACATTTACTTATGCAAACTGCGGCTATGTAGGTTACTCAGGCAACAGCACAGAGAATGGCTCTACAAATATTCTTACAGTAGGCGCTGTTGAGATTACAGAGGATACACTGAAGCTTGTAAAATACTCTGAAGACGGCTTCTACAGAGCAGATACAATTGAGAGAAAAGCTCCCTGCAGCACTGTAAATGAGATTAAAGAATACCCTGCAATTCAGAACCCTGCACTTGCACAGCTTGATATGCTTATAGCAAAGTTTCTTGTTAAAGTTTTTGGTTGGCTTTTAGCACTTACTTCCTATTGATATAATTGAAAAGGCACCTGTGAGCAAAATCACAGGTGCTTAATTTTTTGCGGATATTTTAATGTAAAAGTAACTGCCATCCTATTGCGTAAACCTCTCTGAATGCGAAGGGCAGGTAGCCAACCCAAGGGGTTTTATAGGGGCAGGAATAAGCTTTGAAGCCACAACGCTTTGCAAAGGAAATTGCTCTGTATTCGTGAAAATCGTTAGTTACTACAGTAAGTTCATTTATTGATATACCAAGGCCTTCAAGCACCTGCTTTGAGTTTTTCATATTCTCATAAGTGCTTGTGGATTTATCCTCAGGTATAAGCCTGTCAGGGCTAATTCCCATCTCTGTAAGTGAATTAAACATACACTGAGCCTCGCTTATGCTTTCCCCATTACCCATACCGCCTGAGAGGATTGCCTTTGACTCAGGATTTTCGTTAAGATACCTGTAAGCAGTGTTAATTCTGCCCTTCAGATATCTGCCGGGCTCGGTGCCGTTTACCTTACAGCCAAGCACAATTATATACTCTGTTTTTGCGTCACTTTTGCTGCTGTATTTCACCACATTTGCAAGGATAAATCCCCCTGTGCCTATGCCTGTCAGCAATACGGCAAGGGCAAGGCTCACTATAATTTTACCTGCAGTTTTGCTTAAAATCTTACCGAAAAATATATTGATTTTATCAAAGAAAATTGCATAAGCAAAGGCAACTGCGGCAATGCCAAGACCTGTGATAATGCCGATGTTTATTTCACCTGACGACAGCACAGGACCTATAAAAAGCAGCACAAATACTGTACCGATAAGATATAAAATTGCTTTTATAACCTTCTTCATTTTATCTCTCCTTATAGTCAGATTTCTCTTTCCTTTTTCACATTAGCATAAATTTTTATGCCGTACAATATATATGGATAAAATGTAAGAAAAACTTAATAAACAGTTAAAAAACCGGGAGCATTCACTCCCGGTTTTAGATCTTAAAATGTTTTAACAAGCTCCTTGAGATATGCCTTGAAATCCTCGCCGATTTCAGGGTGGTCAAGGGCTACCTCGCAATTAGCCTTCATAATGCCCATTTTGTTACCCATATCATAGTGCCTGCCGTCATAGGCATAAGCAAGCAGATTACCTGCCTTGCCCATATCGGTAAATACGTCGGTAAGGTAAAATTCCTTATCAGCAGGAGTCTTTGCAATACCCTCTGCAATCATATCCATTGCGTTTGCAGGCAATACAACTCTGCCAAGAATTGCATAAAGTGAAAGCACCTCTTCAGGCTTTGGCTTTTCGTTAATCTGCCAGCATTTCCAGAGCTTATCCTCACCGGGAATATCTGTAAGACCAAGGCTGCAGTAAAGGTGAATAAGCTCCTCGGGCACAGCCTCAACACCTACAATGCCCTTTTCATATTTTTCATAAAGCTCTATCATCTGCTTTGTTACGGGATTTTCGTTATTTATGATTACGTCATCACCATAAAGCACAACAAAGGGGTCGTCACCTATAAATGACCTGCCTGCAAGTATTGCGTGGGCAAGACCTTTTGTTTCCTTCTGGCGGATAAAGTAAATATTTGCAAGGTCTGCACATTCCTTTACGCTCTCATAAAGCTTTGCCTTTGAGGGATTGCCCGCAAGGTTAGCTTCAAGCTCAAATGAGTGGTCAAAGTGGTCCTCAATCAGACCCTTGCCTCTGTTTGTGATAACAAGAATATCCTCAATGCCTGATGCAGCAGCCTCCTCTACAAGGTACTGAATTGCAGGCTTATCTACAATATTCAGCATTTCCTTAGGTACGGATTTTGAAGCGGGAAGCACTCTTGTGCCAAGACCTGCAGCAGGGATAATCGCTTTTTTGATTTTCATAATTTTTCCTCTTTTATCTCTCTTATTTAGTTGAAAAACCTGACGGAATTTTCAGCTATAAAATGAAGGGCGTCGCAAAGAAGGGTGTAAAGAAAATAGCAGCATACTACGTTAAGGGCAGATACTCCACCACGCCTGCGTATAAACATTGCACGCATAGCATCATCTGTAACCTCTTCGCTGATAATCTGGAAATCATCAAGAATTTTTTTGTAGTAGATATAGTTTGCAAATAATGCGGCTATGAGATTAAGCACAACCATACCTGCAAAGCAGCAGGCAGCAGGCTTTTTAAGTACACTTACAACGTGAGCGTTTATTTTATTCTGCTCAGCAAGAAGCTTTGCATACTCATCGTCGGTCATCTTATCCGCATTTGTCCTCAGCTCTTCGTTTATCTCCACAGTCCTTAAGTAATCAGGCTCAATCTGAGGGAAGTAGCTTGAGAAAATAAGTGAAAGAGCGGCAAAGCAGAGAAGCAGACCTACACCCCATTTATAAAGCTTGCGGTAGAAAAACCAGAAGGGTCCGAAGAAGAAGGCAGACCAGTTAAATGAAACCTTCTTTTTAGTGCTTTCAAGCTTAAAAAATGTTTTCAGGTAATATAAAGCGTGCTTTCTTGTATATACTGCCAGCTCGCCTGAGGTGCGCTCGCCGATTTTTTCCTCAGGGTCAAAGTCGGAAGCTCTTAAAAATACGGGACCGAGAGAAGGAATCTGAGCTATATCCATAGGTGCGCCACACTTTTTGCAGAATGTAGCGTCAGCGTCATTCTCCGCACCGCAGTTTTTACAGCGGTTGTCTGTTGAAGGACTTTCGTTTTCGTTTTTATTTTCAGAAGCAGTAAGACTTGAGCCGCATCTGCCGCATACAGAGAAATCTGCAGGGTTTTCGCTGCCACAAACAGGGCATATTACGGGTGCATCAGGGTCATTTGCAGGCTCAGGCACCTTAAAAAGCTCAGGTGCTTTATCTTCGGGTATATTATTACTGCTGTCAGCACTCCATACGAAGCCTTCTGCGTGTTTATGTTCATTTACACATCTGCCGTTTTCCATCCAGCAGGCTCTGTGCTGTGGGGTAGCACATTCGGGGCATACAACAATGTCATCCCCTTCGTGCAGATGAGAGCCACAACCAGGGCAGGGTTTATTTTCGTAGTTCATTCGGATTCTCCAATACTAATAATCGTAAAATGATTATACAAGGCTATATTAAACCATAATAGAATAAATTGCAAACTTTTTGTAAAAATAATAGGCTTTACATTTTTAATTATATTATGTATAATATACTAATAAAATGAGGTACTCTGCCGAAAGACAGCAGTTAATTCATACACAAATTATTTATCTGGAGAAAATATATGGTACAGTTTGAAGAATTAAGATTATCCGTACTGGATTACAAAGAGAAGCTTGAGCATCTTGGCGCTTCCCTCGGCATTGAAGCTATGAATAAAGAAATAGCAGAGCTTGAGGCTCAGACCGCTGAGGATGGCTTCTGGAATGACCTTGAAAACTCACAGAAGGTACAGACAAGAATTGCTCAGCTTAAAAATAAGGTTAAAGCTTATGAGAATCTCTGCGCACAGTTTGATGATACAATAGTACTTATTGAGCTTGCTGATGAGGCAGAGGACCTTGATATGTTTGATGAGTGCAAGGCAGGTGCAGACGCCTTTGTTGAAAAGCTTGAGGATATGACCTTAAGCACTCTCCTTTCAGGTGAGTATGATAACAGCAATGCAATCCTTACATTCCACGCAGGTGCAGGCGGCACAGAGGCTCAGGACTGGAACCAGATGCTTGTGCGTATGTATCAGCACTGGGGCGAAAAGAAAGGCTTTAAGGTAAGCATGCTTGACTTCCTTGATGGTGATGAAGCAGGCCTTAAATCCGCCGTTCTTATGTTTGAGGGTGAGAATGCCTACGGTTACCTTAAGGGCGAAATGGGTGTTCACCGCCTTGTAAGAATTTCACCATTTGATTCATCAGGCAGAAGGCATACATCATTTGCTTCACTTGAGGTTATGCCCGAAATTGATGATACCGTTGAGGTAGAAATCAGCCCCGATGACCTTAAAATAGACTACTACCGCTCATCAGGTGCAGGCGGACAGAAGGTTAATAAAACCTCATCTGCAGTTCGTATTACTCATATCCCCACAGGCATTGTATGTGCCTGCCAGGTTGAGAGAAGCCAGCACCAGAACAGAGAGGTTGCTATGAAGATGCTTAAATCCAAGCTCATTGAGATTAAAGAGAGAGAGCATCTTGATAAAATCGGTGATATCAAGGGCGAGCAGAGAGAAATTGCATGGGGCAGCCAGATCCGTTCCTACGTATTTATGCCCTACACACTTGCAAAGGACCACAGAACAGGCTTTGAAATGGGTAATATTCAGGCCGTTATGGATGGCGAAATTGATGGCTTCATCAACGCCTACTTAAAGATGGAATCTCTTAAAGCACAGCAGGCATAAAATAAACTGAAGAGGTTTTTATGAAAAGACTATTTGATATAACGGTCAGCTTTATTGCACTTATTCTGCTTTGTCCGCTGCTCCTTTTAGTGAGCCTTATGATTTTTTTGGATGATGGCAGCCCTGTGATTTTTAAGCAGAGCCGTGTAGGAAAAGATAATCAGCTTTTCAATATCTACAAGTTCCGCACAATGAAGCGTGATACAGTAAATGTTGCTTCTGCAGAGCTTGAAAACCCTGATGCCTGCATTACAAAAACAGGCAGATTCTTACGTAAATCCAGCCTTGATGAGCTGCCTCAGCTTATAAACATCCTTAAGGGTGATATGAGCTTTGTAGGTCCAAGACCTCTTATCCCTGAGGAGAGCGAAATCAGAGAGCTGAGAGCAAAATACAATGTTTACTCCGTAAGACCGGGCATGACAGGTCTTGCTCAGATAAACGGCAGAGATACAATCAGTGATGAGGAAAAAGCCGCTTACGATAAGCAGTATGTTGAGAGCAGAAGCTTTTTTGGAGATATCGGCATAATCATCAGAACCGCACTGATTGTTGTTTCAGGAAAGGATATTGTGGAGGGAAAAAACGATGCCACAAAAAAATAATGCAAAATATGCTATACTTGCCGTTATGGCTGCCTGTGTTATAGTTGCTGCCCTTGTAGGCGTTAAAATTGCAAGCAACATTAAAGCACAGATTGAAGGCACTACGGCAGAAAATAACATTACAAAGGAGCAGGGCTCTGAGCTTATTACTGATAACACCTTTATCAGCGATTATACTTCAGAGGAAGGCTCAGAAAATATTACAGAGGAAAGCTCCGCTGAAGAAATTACAACTGAAACAAAGCTTAGTATTCTTGAAAGAATTACAAGCTCTAAAAAAGAAGAAACAACAGTTAAAACAACTGTGCCTGCCACATCAAAAATAGCAGACAGCACCACAAAGGCTGCACAGACTGTAAGCACCACAGTTGCTGCAACTATTGCAAGCACTACCACCACAACCACAAAGAAAGCAGAAACCACCACAGCTGCAGCCACTACTGTAAAGCCAAAAAGCGATTATGAATATGCAAAGTATGGCTTTAACCCAACACCTGTAAGAGAGAGCGCATTAACAGGTGACGGATATCTTACAGTTATAATCAACAGAGATTACTGCATTCCTGATGGCTATGTGCCAAAGCTTGCACCATCAATTACAAACGACCCTGACAGCTACAAGCTTGATTACAGAGTAGCTCCCCATTATAACGAAATGTACTTAGCAGCCAAAAAGGATGGTATTACACTTACTCCTATTTCAGGCTACCGCTCATATCAGAAGCAGAAGACTAATTTTGAAAATAAAATCGGTCGTGTTATGAGCGCACAGGGCATTAAATATGATGCAGCAGTTGTTGTTGCCTCAAAAACTGTACTTCCCCCAGGCCTCAGCGAGCATAACGCAGGCCTTGCTATGGATATATGCTCACTTGAGCAGAGCTTTGACCAATCCAAAGAGTATAAATGGCTTGAAAAGCACGCAGCCGAATATGGCTTTATTCTCCGTTATCCCAAGGATAAGGTTAATGTAACAGAAATTATTTATGAGCCATGGCATTACAGATATGTAGGCGTTGAGCTTGCTCAGAAAATCAAGGCAAGCGGACTTTGTATGGAAGAATATTTCAGCGGCTATAATGCAGGCTGATAATCGTATAATTTTTAACGAAAGGAAGTTTTGAATATGAGACCTGAAGATTGTGTGAAAAACTACACATCTGACAGAAGAATGTATGCTAATTATGTTGCAAGAAACATAAAGAAAATCTGCAAGGAGGTAGGCCCCAGACCCTCCGGCTCAGCAAAGGAGCTTGAAGCTCAGGAGTGGATGGCAAAGGACCTTGAAACATCCTGCGATGAGGTAAGAATTGAACCCTTCAAGCTTGCTCCTGCCGCATTTATGGCATGGGTACAGCTTACAGTTATCTGCGGTCTTGCAGGTGACATTCTCCTTTTCCTTACCCATTGGCTCCCTGACTATGCACCCATACTTACAGCAATCGGTACAGCGATTCTTGTAATTTCAATTTTCTTTATTATCACAGAATTCCTTTTCTACAAGGAGACTCTTGATGTTTTCTTCCCCAAAAAGGATAGCCACAACGTAATTGGTATAAGAAAAGCAAGTGGCGAAGTTAAAAGAAGAATTATCTTCTCAGGTCATTCAGACTCTGCTCCCGAGTGGCGTTTTACCTACTGGGGCGGTCCCAAGCTTGTGCTTCCCGCAATCGGTCTTGGTCTTCTTTCAGTAGTTCTTATTACAGTAATGAACATTGTAGTGCTTGTGCTCTCTGCAAAGGGTGCAGAAATATCCGCAAGCAAGCCTATATTCATTCTTTCAATAGTATGTATAGCTCTTTCACCTGTAATTATTTTTGATATTTTATTCTATAACCCCAAGAGACCTGTTGATGGTGCAAACGATAACCTTACAGGCTGCCTTTGTTCCATGGCTGTTACAAGATTTATGGCAGACCACGATTTCAGATTTGAAAACACAGAGGTATGGGTGCTTCTCACAGGCTCAGAGGAAGCAGGCCTGAGAGGTGCAAAGGCATTTGCAAAGGCTTATAAGCCTCAGTTTGATGCAGATGCAGAGAACGGAATTGAAACAATTTTCTTTGGTCTTGATACCGTAAGAGATTACGACTTTATGGGCGTTTACAATAAGGATATGACCGGCACAGTTAAAAATGATGCCCAGGTTGCAAAGCTTATTAAAGAGGGTGCAAAGCTTGCTGGCTATGACCTTCCTTATGAAACTGTTTTCTTTGGCTCATCTGATGCAGCTGCCATTACACAGGGCGGTATTAAGGGCGCATGCTTCGCTGCTATGGACCCCGCTCCCGCACGTTACTACCACACACGTCTTGATACAGCCGATAACCTTGACCTTAAAACCATTGAGGCAGGCGTAGGCATCGTTCTTGAAACAGCATATCTTTACGACGAAAAAGGTCTTGATGTTTAATATAAGCATCTGAAAGGAGATACTTATGAACAGGAAAATTCTTGCTGGCTTAAGTCTTGTTGTTGTTTTTGCAATGCTTTTTGCATTTGCAGGCTGTGGTGCTAAAACTGAAGAAGAAACCACAACTACAATCAATGTTAAAACTCCTCTTCCTACAGATATCACATCCACAAGAGATGATGATGGAAATATTGTAACAGATACAGAGTATTCACCTGAAAACCTTGCAAAGAATAATGAGGAAATCTTTGCATATTTCACTGAATGCGTTAATAAAATCAAAACCACAAAGGCTGCAGTTGAAATGAGCCAGAGCAAATCCATCAGCAAGGCTGTTGACGAAAAGGGCGACAGCGTAAAGATGAGTGATAATGAGTATATAAATGCTGCAATCACCTCACTTGATGATTATATGCTCCATGGCAAAAAGGATAGCCTTGAATATGGTGATGATATAGTTGCTTTTATCCCTGTAAAGGGTGCAGACTATGTATCTGCCCTTGAGCTTAATGATATTGAAAGCGCAACCTGCGTTGATAACGGCACTGAAAGAGTTGTAACTGTAACCCTTAAGAGCCCTGCAGCAGTTGAGGTAATTCAGAAGGCTTATGATGTAGATACAGTTGATGAAGCTATGACTGAGTTTGAAAAAGCTAACGGTTATATGGAGCTTTCTACACCTGAGCTTACATACAAAAATTGCCAGATTATTATTAAGCTTAATATTGAAACTGACGAGGTTACATCTGCAGAGTTTATTAAAACTATGGATGTTAATACCACAGTTACCGGCAAGGGTAAGCTTGAAAGCATAGGCACAGTGCCTGTACTTTTCAACCTGAGAACAGCAGATAAATATACTTTTGATTACGCAGACCCTGCCACATCAACAACATTGGCAGAAATGTAAAAAAAGGCAGGCACATCTGTGCCTGCTTTATTTGTTATAAATCTTATTTTATCAGGGAGGTATCTTTATGAAAAAATTCTTAAGCGCAGTTATGGCATTTATATTGGCAGTTACTTTGGCTTTTCCCATAATGGCATTTGCAGAAGCAGAAAAAGATAGTTTTACAGAGCATATTTCTCAGATAACAGCAGATAATGTAAAAATTGGCAGGGATTACCTCGGAGAATATCACTTGTATTCTGAGCCTGAATTTCTTATTGTTACAGACAGCGGTGAGGTAATAAAAGCTGAAAACAATGTAAAATTTGATTTTGACGGCAATACCTATTATCTTTCTTATGAGCCATCATTTATAGATACAAAGGATGGTGCAGATAAGGTTAAGCTTTACGGCGATAAAGATACATACATTGATTCCCTTGATTTTACAGGGAATTTTAAGGCAGAGGAATGTACCACAGGGCAGAATTTCAAGGTGCTTATGGGTAAAATCGCAGGCTACTCAGGTGAGCTTTTCAAAAATCTTATTACAGTCAAGCTGTATTTTGCCTATCTGAATTTAGCCGCTATGGGCCGTAATATTTCAGCATTTATCAAAGCGATTTAACATAAATCAAAGAAAAAGAACCCGGAGCAATCCGGGTTCTTGTAATTATACAGGTTTTCCAAAAATACCGTAGGTGATAGCTGCCATAATAATTCCTGCTGCAAGCACGCCTATTGCAATAATCGGCAGGGATTTTTTCAGCCTTATATCCATAAGTGCTGCTACAAGTGCGCCTGTCCATCCGCCTGTGCCGGGCAGGGGAATAGCTACAAGAAGCAAAAGACCAAGCTGCTTATATTTAAGTACGGTCTGCTTTTTCTTTTCTGAGCGTATCTCAAATTTTTTTACAATTTTTGCCATAAATGGGAATTTGCTCATCCAGTTAAAAATTTTGCGGATAAACAGCAAAATAAATGGTATGGGCAAAAGGTTGCCTACATAGCATATAGCAAAGGCTTCCCACATATTTATTTGCAGCAGTCTTGCGGCAATCATACCGCCCCTGAGCTCAAGTATGGGTAAAAGCGAAATAATAAAAGGAATAAACTCTTTTGGCAGATTCAGGCTTTGCAAAAGCTCAGCCATGCTGGTTACAAGATTCTCAACCAAGCTGCTCACTCCTTTTACGCATTAGTAATGCCTGCGTCAATAAGATACTTGCGGGCATCCTCAAGTATATTTCTGTCGTTTATGAAACGAAGGTTATCCATAGCACGTTTATAATCAAGCCACATGTAATCTTCAATTTCCTCACGCTGAATAATGGTCTGAACGTCGTTGGTTTTTGCAAGGTAAATTGTAACTGATTTTTCAATCTTACCCTGAATTGTGTAATCGGATTTAGAAGCAAATCCTGGTAAAATTTTAATGTGAATGCCTGTTTCCTCAAGCACCTCACGCATAGCGGTCTGCTCGTTGCTTTCGCCACGCTCAACGTGACCCTTAGGGAAGCCCCAATGGGCAGAGCGCCTGTTTTTAATAAGAAGATATCTTACTTCATCATTTATAAATCGGTAAACTACTGCACCGCAGGAGCGCTCATAAAGGCACTCAATTTTATGCTCCTTGCCCTCTTCAGCAAAGGCAACTGCATCCTCAATCTGGTATATTATATACCTTGTGCTTTTTGGTGCAACTACATATACGGGGCCTGAGCCGTCCGCATGCTTGATAACGGCTATTACTCTGCCGTCAAAAGTCCTTACAGGGTGATTTATACCCATAACATACGCTCCGCATGAGACATTGTTATAGCGTTTTTTGCCTTCAATAATACCGTAATTCAACTGATAGGTAAAGCCATACTGCCTGTTTACGGAGTGGATTGGGTTAGTTACCCTTACTCGCACATATTTGCCGAGCATGATATCCACACCTTTCGAAATGGTCATACGACCACAGATAAATACTAAGTTATTATACATACATAAGGCGTTTAACTCAAGGCTTTTTTGTCAAAATATTAAAAATCTTGGGAAATCATTGTAAATTTTTATTGAACTGCCTTGCATATTTATGGCAAATAGGTTATATTTCGTAGTACATTTTTATTATATTTTTTCTATATTAGTAAAAGCAAATCTGCAGAAAATGTATATTTTTTGCCGAAATACAAAATTTTATGCAACAAAAACCGCAAATCAATATACTGATAAATGAAAGTGGGTGAAAAGGGTTGAATAAAAAGGCGAGTGAGCTTGTCAGGCTTGCCCAGGGCGGAGATACTGATGCCTTCGGCGAACTTTATAAGCTTTACTACAAGGAGATGTACGCTTATGCGTGCACGGTTACAGGCAATGTAACCGCCGCAGAGGATGCCGTTTCAGAGGCAATATGCTCTGCACTCAGGCAGATAAAATCCCTGAGAAACCCGGATTCATTCAAAGGCTGGCTCTTTAAGATACTTAATGTATGCTGCCGGAATCAGTTTAATGAGCTTAATAAAAACCTTGAGCTTGAAGAAAACCTTACCCACAGCTCCTACGATGGAGATATAGACAACCTTGAGCTTTCACTTGACTTGAAAAATGCAATCAGAATCCTCTCTGAGGAGGAAAGAGAGATTGTAATGATGAAGCTGATGGGTGAGTATAAAAGCCGTGAGATAGCCGAAACCTTAGGTCTGCCGGATGCGACAGTAAGGTCAAAGCTCTCAAGAGCCCTCACAAAGCTTCGTGAATATATGACAGATAACAGGAAAGGAGGCGGAGAATAATGAAGGATACAGACCTTAATACCCTTGCACAGCTTTCAGAAGAATTTGAAAAAAGCGCAAAAGAAATAGAAGTGCCGGATTCCCTTTTACCCGAGAATATGATGGCAAAATTCAAAGAAATCGGCAAAGAGATGGAAAGCGAATCAAAGATTGCCGACGCATTTGATAAATCCGAAAGAAAAACAAATATTATTCTTATGAGGCGTATGCTTGCAGTTGCAGCTTCATTTGTTCTCATCGCCGTAATTGCAGCTTTCCTCAGAAATAACGCAGGCACAAACACCATAGGCCTCAAGAGTGCCTTTGAAGGCTTCAGAAACGATTACCTTATCAAGAGCATTTCATCAAGCGACGAGCTTGAAAATATTGTAAATGAGATTTTCTCATCAGATAAAGGCTCAAAGAATAATAAAGAAGAGTCTTCCACCGAAAAGAATAAAATTGTTGCTCTCTTCAGCGGTGACGAAAAGAATGGTGAGGAGTCCTCAGCCCCTGCAGTATCCGTTGAGGATGCAAGAAATCAGGATACAGACAGTATGGTTTGCCAGGCAATTAACTCAGGTGATGCTGACAGACTTTCAGATACCGTTAAATCCAGCGGAGATTATCTTTACATTCTTACAAAGACAAATAACACAGAGGCAATTAAAGTTGTTAAGGTAAACCCTGCAAACGAGATGGAGGTTGTAAACTCAATTCCTCTCGGCACCTCCTCAGCAAATGTTGTAAATGACTGCCTTGAGATTTATATGAGTGGCAACCATCTTATAGCCCTTATTCAGCGCAGCATTTTTATAATGCAGAATGATGAAATGGCTGAAATAAAAGAGGTTGTTGCAGAGTACTATGATGTTACTGACCCCGCCTCAATCAAGAAGGTATGCACTCAGGAGCAGGAGGGCGTATATGTAACCTCCAGAATTACAAGCGGCAGATTTTATCTTGTAACCTGCAAGGCTCTTGCAAAGGGTCGTGGCGCAGTTCCCTTCATCACACTTAACGGCAAGGATTATGGTCCTCAGCTTGGTAGTGAGGAATATATTACCGCTACAAACGCAAAAGAAAAGGCAGTTATGTTTATGACCGCTGTAAGCCTTGATAATCCTGCACAGAACCCTGCAAAGCTTGCAATTTTAGGCTGCGGCACAAATGCAGAGGTTGAAATAAGCGCAGGTAATATTTACATCGTCCGCCTCTTTGCTTCAGAGGATGGCAACGAAAAACGTACTGAGATTTACAGCTTCGGCTGCAATGCAAATGGCTTTACAAAGAGCGGCACATACACCTTCAACGGCAGTATTATAGGCGCACCCGGTATAAACGATGCCGGCTACATCAGGCTTATAATCTCTCAGGATGGTAAGTATGACGCAATAGCCCTTACCTCAAAGCTTGAAAAGGCAGGGGAGAGCAAGGCATTTGCCGCTGAGGATAACAGCAATGTTACATTTATAGGTGATAAAGCCTTTGTTACATCAAAGGGCAAATCAGTTATGGTTGATTTCTCTGAGCAGGGCAATATCACAGCTAAGTCAATAAATGATATTACAAGCAGCTCATCACTTTACACTCTTACAGACGGCAACATTCTTGCTATCTCCACCCCCGACAGTGAGGGCAAGGTTAATATCTCACTTGTTACAAAGTCAAACGGCGTAGCTTCTACCTATACACTTGATGGCGCACAGTCCGTAGTAATCACTGCAGATTCAAGAGCTATTGTTCAGAGTAAAGAGGGCAATATGTTTGGTCTGCCCGTAATTATAATGGATAGCGAAGGCACTCAGCGTTCAGCTTACTGCGTATTCACCACAGTAAACGGCAAAATTGAGCCCATCGGTGTATTTACACATGAGTCAAATTATGTAGGTGATGCTGCTACAAGAGCAGTTTACCAGAACAGTACACTCTACACCGTTTCCAACGAAAAAATAACAGCATTCTCTGTTGAGGATAACTCAATTACAGGCACTCTTACATTAAACTGAGGCCCTGTTAAATTGTAAAATAATCAAAAAGCCTTGACAAATAAAGACTTTGCTATTATAATACACCCGATTATCAAAAAAATTAAGGATGGTATAATTATGAAAAAGACAGTATCACTTGTGCTTGCTCTTATGCTTGCAGTTGTAGCTCTTTTCTCAATCTCAGTTATGGCATTTGCTGATGAAGATGCTCAGGCTCCTGCAGAAACACCTTCAAGCTCAGCAGCTCCCGCAGTAACAGAGCCCACAAGACCTAACGAAAGAGATGATCAGGCAACTGCTACAACAATCACAACCACAACAAAGAGCGACGTTTCAGCTATCATTGATAAGCTTACAACAGTTTCTACTACAAAGATTCCTGACAAAGTAACAGAGGATAACGACGAAGTAGTTACAGGTAAGCCTGCAGTCAACGAAGAAAATATCACAAAGTCAACCCGTCCAGCTGCTAACGTTCAGAATAACATCCCCAACACAGGCAGCAAGGCAGCAGTTTCTGCTATCGCAGTACTTGCTCTTATGGCAGGTGTAGCTACAGCTACAGTTTCTACAAAGAAGAAATAATTAAAGCTTAATTTAATTAAAGGGCCACATACTTTGGTATGTGGCTTTTCTCTTGACAAAGCAGAGCAATAATTTTATACTTTTACCTATCGGTAAAGGAGGAATAAAAATGAAAAAATACATAGCACTTTTACTTGTGCTTATAATGGCACTTTCACTTGCAGCCTGCGGTAAGGCAGATGAAAATAACGAAACCTTCGTAAGCACTGCAGTAGCAGAGGACGAAACATCCAAAGCAGAAACAACAGTGGCAGATACCACCGCAAAGGCTGACGAAACTGAGACAGAAACTTCAGCAGAGAAAGCAGAGAGCAAAATCCCCGAAACTCCAATGGAAATAATTGAGGCTTACACCACAGTTATGAATAAAGCCAAGGACGAAAAGGTTGGTTTTAAGAAGGCAGAGTGGCAGTCATTACCCAGCGATGCAAACTCAAGAGTAGTTTCAAAGGGCGGCACACTTGTAAATATTGCCCTTAATGCAGCTAATAACTTTATGACAGACGAAGCTACTGCAAAGAAAAACCCTGATGTGTATGAAAAGGGCGGAGATATGAAGGATTTCCCAATCCGTAACACCCCCTATGGCTGCACACTTACCGAAAAGGATTTAGACAAGATTGAAACAATTAAGTGCGAAGAGCTTAAAAACGGCAACTATAAAATCACTATCGTGCTTAAGAGCGAAAAGAACCCTGAGCCCGCTCCTGAGGGTACAGGCAATTCACCCAGCTTTACAGGCAGACTTATAACCCCCATCAGCAAAAAGCAGATAGACGAAAACCTTAACGGCGGTATTGTAAGTGCAGTAGCAAAGGATATAGTTTATTCACTTACCTTCCACGATGTTACAAGCGTAGTTGAGTATAACCCCGAAACCAATCAGATTGTAAAGCTTGAGCAGACAACAAGGGTTACCGTATCCGGCAGCGGCAAAATCGGCCTTGCAGAGATGGTAGTTGATAAGCAGGAGCTTGTAAACGATAAGTACATTTACGACCTTGTATATTAAAAATTAAGGACTGCTTCGGCAGTCCTTTTGCTTATAAAAACACAAATCCCCTCTGCTTTTTGCAGAGGGGGTAATTTTTAACCATCCCATTCAACTGTAACCTTAAGACCATCTGTGGTGTAGGTTACATCGTGCCAGATGTTGCGCTCAACTGACTGTGTGAAAGCGTCACGCATTTCTTCATCAGGGAATACTATTGTAAATATCATTTTAAGGCTGTGTGGGTTATATGCAACGGGGCAGAGCTTAAAGCCGTTTACCCACCAGTGATTCTGCTCAGGGATATTGACAAGCACATCATCATTATGAATAATCTGAAGGCTCATATCCATCTGGTCTTCTTCTTTTACTACATCATAGTATGTGCCTATTTTGTTCATATCACGGTAGTATACGCCAACCTCACCGCCGGTTGTGATAAGGTAGTTACCCTTCCAGCACTGAACCATATACTGCTTATCGTTGTAGTTAAAGTGGAAACGTCTTGTGCGGTAATTATACATGAATGAGGGGAGTGCGTAGCAGAGAAGGTCGTACTCAATGCAGAAGCCGAAGTTTCTCATCCAGCAGTTGATAGGAGCATAAACCATACCCTCATAAATGTTGCTGTTAAAGCCTGTGGAAAGCATACCCTTATCGTCAAGACCGAAGCAGTCGCCTGTGTTAAGGTCAATATAAATGTTGGGGTAAAGGCTCTCCTGACCGCCGTCAGCATAAGTTACTACAAGCTTAATGCGGTAGTAATCCTTGCCCTTCATGGGCTCCATAACTACGTCAGCCTTTGTAAGGCCGCCCATATATACGCCTACAAGCCAGCAGATATTTGCCTTTGTGCTCTGACCCTCAGCAATGTACTGGTCTCTCAGGGCAAACATCTCTTCACGGTACTCTTTGGTATCAATGTGAAATACCTTTGTAGCAACCTGACCGGGCTCAAGAATGTCATCAGGCAGGTTTGTAATAATCTGCTCTACATCAAGGCCGGATTTATCGCTTACATCTTTAAGAAGTACGCTGAGATTTTCGTCTACGGTTACCTCAAAATCAGAGGGCTTCTTTGCAATGATTTTGCCTGTAAAGATGTACTTTACCATTCTGATGGCGTCAACCACTCTGAAAAACTTACTTGTGGTAAGTACGGGCACACCGTCATCATAAAATTTCTGTACAAGGGCAGGCACCTGCTTTTTGTTGCTGTTTTTAGCAGTAGCATCAGCTTCTACGGGAATAGCTTTATCCTCTGCTTCTTCGTCAATGTTTTGTACAATAGCGTCAGATGGCTCAATCTGTGCGTCTTCTGCTGCCATAGCTACTGTGCTGAATATAAGTGTAAATACCAGCAAAAGGGCAATGATAGGACTTACTTTTTTCATTTTAATCCTCCACAATATTTAATTTAGCCATCCATCCGATATTATACACATATTATTGCTACATTTCAATCATTATTGTTGCATTAAAGCTATATTTATTGAAATTATATAAAATGTAGTTTATTATATATACTAACAAATTATACTCTGCAGGTGAATTTATGGAGATTAAAAAAATTCTTGTTATTTTCAAAACACATCTTGATATCGGTTTTACAGATTTTTCTAATACCGTAACCGAAAAATATATGAGTGTGTTTATCCCTAATGCAATCAAAACTGCCAATGAGCTGCGTGAAAGCGGCACAGATGCCCGCATGATATGGACAACAGGCTCATGGCTTATTTATAAATACCTTAAAACCTTCAAGGGTAAGCCTGAGGAGAAAATACTCTCTGACGCTATTGAGAGGGGAGATATCCGCTGGCACGCTCTGCCCTTCACAACCCATACTGAGCTTATGAGCCCTCAGCTTTTTGAGTATGGCATTTCATATAGTCAGGGTCTTGATTCAAGATTTAATCAAAAGACTATTGCCGCAAAGCTTACCGATGTACCCGGACACACAAAGGCTATGATACCTTACTTAAAAAAGGCAGGCATTCAGTTTTTACACATAGGTGTAAATGAAGCCTCTGCAGTGCCTGATGTACCTGAAATTTTCAAATGGCAGTGCGACAGCGGTGAGAGTGTAATAGTAATGTACAATGGTGATTACGGCAAATTCACCCCCATCGGCGATACAGGCACAGCAGTTATGTTTGCCCACACAGGTGATAATTTAGGATGTCAGTCCGCAGAGGATACCATTGAGCTTTTTAAGAAGCTGCACGCAGATTATCCTGAGGCTGTCGTAATGGCAGGCACCCTTGATGATGTAGCAAACGAGGTTAATAAAATTGCAGATACTCTGCCCACAGTTACTGACGAAATCGGCGACAGCTGGATTCACGGCGCAGGCACAGACCCCATCAAAACACAGATGTTCAGAAAGCTTGAGCAGGTGTGGATAAATATGCCTGAGGGTGAGGATAAAACAACTCTCGGTGATGGTATTATTATGATACCTGAGCATACCTGGGGTCTTGATGAAAAAACTCACCTTCACGATAATGTTTACTATAAGCGCACAGATTTTGAAAGGCTGAGAAGCTCTGC
>JAKSQR010000140.1 GCA_024404065.1 Clostridia bacterium
TTCTTTATTATCCATAGGCAGGCCTTCAATTCTGGCTTTTCGCAATATATCTCTCTTTTTGCCTTGTGAGGAGTTAAGCATTGAGCCTATTGCCACGCCTATTGCCATACCAAGGCACATACCTGTGCCTGTATTATGAAAAATGTTAAGCCCAAAGCTTACACCTACGCCCATACCAAGGCACATAAAGGTTGCTACATAATTGGGCAATTCAATCTCTTTTACAAGGTAATTGCTGTCTGCCTCGTCTGTAAAATACTTCTGTGTAAGCAGAGCCTGACTAAATTCCTCATTTGCTTTAAGATTATTTGCAAGCACCTGAATAAATGAAAGCTTGCTGTCTGCCCCTGTTGTAATCATATTTTCAAGCATCTGCAGTATTTCAACATACTCATCCTTTGTAAGCTGTGCGGCTGCATCAATGGTAAGTACAGTGCATTCATAAATATCGGGCACTGAGAAGGTTGCTGCAAATACAAGGCTCTCGGCATCAATATCAGGGTCTTTTTTATTAGGCTTTCTTGTTACCTCAAAGTTGCCGTGAAAAAGGTTGCCATCTGTTGCAGTTGGCTTAAACACAAAGCGCTTAGATTTCTGAGGGGAAAGCTTTTTCTCTTTTTTCTCTTTAGCCATAATTTATACCTTTATATATTACGAATCGTAAAAAGTGTGACCCTCTTTGGTTTCAATCCTCTGTGTAAGGGGATATTCAAAGCAGGGATTTGTTTTAAGGGCATCTGCAAAAATGCGTGCCTCATACTTTGCCATAGCAAGGTCGTGAAGGATGTAGTTGCCACAGTTTTCGGGGGTAGCACCAGGCACCTCGCCCTCATAATCTGCACAAAATTCGTAAGCTCTGATAAGCAGGGGGCAGATATCCTCAGGCTTTGGGTGACCCTTAACAATAAGGTAACAGCCTGTAAGGCAGCCCATAGGACCCCAGTAAATTATATTATCCTTCCACTCCTCATCATTTCTCAGGAAGGTTGCAATAATATGCTCAATGGTGTGCATTGCGTTTGGATGTATTGCAGGCTCTGCGTTAGGCAGCTTCATTCTTACATCAAAGGTTGTGGCAAATTCGCTGCCGAGGGTATCAAGTCTGCTCTCGTATATTCCTTTTTTAATCAGGTTGTGATTTACCTGAAAGCTGGGTATTAAGTCCATAATTTTTCTCCTGTTAATCTACTGTGTCGTAAAAAGCTTTTTCAATTTCTGCGCTGTTATCTGAAACGATAAGCACCACATAGTTTTTGTATGTGAATAAGCTCTTGTTATTGAATTTAGGCACTTCGGACGGCTTAGTCCTCATATAGCTTGCACTGTTGTAGCCGAAATGCTTGCTCACTGCCGCTAAGGCAAGGTCAAGCTCTTTTTTGCTTTTAAGCTGAAGCACAAGTATTTCGTCCGCATTTTCACGTGTGTTTTCCGCAAGGGAAATAAAGAAGCTGTCCACATTATCAATGCCGAAGGTGTCAATAGCCTTGTTGTAGGCTTCCTCTGCGTCAGGGTCCCCAGATTTTACGGTTACCATCTTAATGGTACTGCTCTGTTTACTGAGCATAGCCTCAGAAAGCTTATCAATTTTTTTACCGCCTGAGCAGGCAGAAAGGGTTACTGCAAGGGTGCATATAACCAATAAAACTGAAATAAATCTTTTCATTCTTACTCCTCGTTAATATACTTTGCCGCAATATCTGCTGCTATGTGGCAAAGCTTGGGGCAGGGTCTTTTTGCGTAATACTCAGGGGTGCGCTCATCAGGGATATGGGAGCCGTCAAAAGCACCTTTCAGCAAATCCTTGCAGATATAAGTGCCGTTATTTGCCTGTGCAAATTCCTTCATTGCGCCCTGAATTTTCTTATAAAGCTCTGCCTTTTTCTCCCTGTCGGTAGGGTCGGTTGAGGCGTTACAGTGTGATATAACTGCTGTCATGGCACTTACTGTGCCGCATACCTCACGCATACGGCCAAATCCGCCGCCGAAGCCTGCAGAAAGGGTGAGCATTGTATTTTTATCAAGCTTTATTACATCATCAAAGGCAAGGAAAACTGCCTGCGCACAGTTTAAGCCCTCTCTGAAAAGCTTCTCTGCTTTTTCTCCTCTTGTCATATTATTTAAGCTTATGGATGAAAAGACCGCTTAAAAGCTTAGGCTCAAACCATGTGGATTTTGGAGGCATAATTTTGCCTGCATCCGCAATAGCCATAAGCTCCTCAAGTGATGTGGGGTACATGCTGAAGGCAAGGCACATATCTGTGCTTGCTCTCTTTTCAAGCTCACTAAGACCTCTGATGCCGCCTACAAAGTCAATGCGCTTGTCGGTGCGGGGGTCATCTATGCCAAGAATGGGGGATATAACGTTATTCTGAAGTATTGAAACATCAAGGGCTGCTACTACATCATCTGCATCATAAGTGCCTGCCTTTGCAGTAAGCTTATACCATTCACCGCCAAGAAGCATACCGAAGGTGTGAAGTGCCTCAGGCTTATAGGCAGGTGAGCCGATTTTTTCTATATCAAATTTCTCTGCGATTTTGTTTTTGAATTCTTCCTCTGTGTTGCCGTTTAAGTCCTTGATTACACGGTTGTAGTCCATAATTTCAAGCTCATCACAGCTGAAAAGCACTGCAAGGAAGTAGTTAAATTCCTCTTCGCCTGTGTAGTCGGGGTTTGCCTCACGGCGCTTTAAGCCTACCTTAACAGCGGATGCTGCTCTGTGGTGACCATCAGCAATATAGAGGTAATCTACCTTATCAAAAAGTGCGCTGATTTTTGCGTTTATTTCTGCGCTGTCAATTACCCATACTGTGTTGCCTATGCCGTCATCTGTAACAAAATCATAGCAGGGCTTATTCTCTGCCATATAGGTTGAGATGATTGCAGCAATTTCGCTGTTTGGTCTGTATGCAAGGAAGATGGGGCCTGTATTTGCATCACAGTAATCTACGTGGTTTATACGGTCTGCTTCCTTATCTGCACGGGTAAGCTCGTGCTTTTTGATAATGTTATTTATATAGTCATCAATGGATACACAGCCGGTAAGACCTACCTGAGCTCTGCCATTCATAACCTGCTTGTAAATGTAGAATTTTGGCTCCTCATCCTGCTTGCAGATGCCGTCACTCTCTAAGGCCTTAAGGTTTTCGCTTGCTTTAAGGTAAACCTGCTCTGAGTATAAATCTGTGCCTGCGGGCAGGTCAATCTCTGCCTTATCAACATGAAGGAATGAGTAGGGGTTGCCCTTTACCATCTCTGCTGCCTCTGGGCTGTTCATAACGTCGTAGGGGAGGGCTGCAACCTTTGCTGCAAACTCATCCTTTGGTCTTACTGCCTTAAATGGTCTGAATACTGCCATAAAAACACTTCCTGACTAAAAATTTTTACACAAGTATATTATATATTAGCTTTGCATCTTTTTCAATTACTTGTTGATTTTTATTTTTTTATAATTTATAATAAAGTGCGTAAAAAGAATATTGGAGGAAATGATATGTATTGTCAGAATTGCGGTACAGAGCTTCCCGAAAGCGGCGTATGCCCTAAATGCAGCCCTGCACCT
>JAKSQR010000141.1 GCA_024404065.1 Clostridia bacterium
GTCCAATATACTGTACTTATATCAGAGTTTCTCAATTTCTTCCATCAGTTTATCAACTGCTTCGCTTTCAGGCACCTTGCAAAGTATTTCTCCCTTTGCAAAAATCAGGGCACTGCCATCGCCCCCTGCGATGCCTATATCTGCCTCTCTTGCCTCACCAGGGCCATTTACTGCACAGCCCATAACTGCCACTTTAATATTCTTTTTACAGTTTTTAAGCCTTGCCTCAACCTCGTTTGCAAGGCCGATTAAATCAATCCTTGTACGGCCACAGGTAGGGCAGGCAACTATGTTTACTCCGCCCTCATTCATGCCAAGAGCCTTAAGTATGGAATAGCCAGCCTCAACCTCTTTTACTGGGTCATCTGTCATAGATACTCTTATGGTATCACCTATACCCTTTGCAAGCAGTGAGCCAATACCTATGCTGGATTTAACAAGTGCCATATTGTAAGTGCCTGCCTCAGTTACACCAAGGTGCAGGGGATAATTACACCTTTCACTTGCAAGAGTGTAGGCATCTATCATTGTTTTAACATCTGATGATTTAATAGAGATAACAATATCATCAAAATCAAATTTTTCAAGAAGTGAAGCGTGGTAAAGACCGCTTTCAACTAAAGCCTCTGCAGTAGGTGCGCCATACTTTGCAAGTATATTTTTCTCCACACTACCGCTGTTTACACCTATGCGGATAGGTATATTCTTAGCTTTGCAGGCATCTGCTACCGCCTTTACTCTGTCATCAGAACCTATGTTGCCGGGGTTAATTCTTATTTTATCAACACCTGCGTCAACAGAAGCTAAAGCAAGCTTATAGTCAAAGTGAATATCTGCAACCACAGGCACTGTTAAATTCTCTTTAAGTGCCTCTATAAGCTTTACAGCAGCCATGTCGGGCACTGCTGCACGGATAATCTGACAGCCTGCCTGCTGAAGTGCTAAAGCCTGCTTTACGCTGCCCTCAATATCAGTAGAAGGTACATTAAGCATAGACTGCACAGTAACAGGGGCGTCACCGCCTATATAAATATTGCCAACCTTGATTTTTTTTGAATTTCTTCTGTACATAAAACTTATCCTTTAATGATTTTCCAGATGTCACTGAAGCATACAAATGCCATAAGAGCAAGCAGCAGCACCATACCTGCTGCATGTACCCATGCCTCAAACTTACGTGGAACAGGTTTCCTGAATATCATCTCAATAAATATAAACAGTAATCTGCCACCATCAAGTGCGGGAAGGGGTAAAAGGTTAAATAAGCCTATATTTATAGCAATAAGGGCAAGCAGCGTAAGCAGATAGGTGTAATCCATTCGTGATACAGAATCCTCTGCCATATCCGCTATAACATCCACCGTACCTATAGGACCTGAAAGGTCGCTTACCTTATATGTGCCTCTGAGCAAATCAAACAATGACATATATACAAGCCTTGCATAAGAAAGAGACTGCCTGAAGGTAGTTGTAAATACGGTCTTAAAGGATTTATCCACACCAACAATTATGAAGTCATAGATAATTGTTGTGTGCTTTTTGCCATCTATTTCAATTTCCTCTGTTTTGAATTTAACATCGTTAAGCTCAACCTTTTCGCCTTTACGCTCAACTACAAAATCAAAAACACCGTCATCATCGGTAGACATAAAATAGCTTATATCGTAGTCTGATAAAACTCTGCGACCGTTGATTTCAAGGAATCTGTCCCCTGCCTGAAGACCATACTGATTGCTTACTGCATTCTCATCAAATGAATGAATAACGTTTGTGCCGATAAGGTCCTTGCTTACGCAGAGCATAATTGCAACGATTATAATACCCATAATCAGGTTGATAATGCCGCCTGCTGCAACTATGATAAATCTTTTCCATGCTTTCTGTCGGCAAAAGGCTCTTTCACTAAGCTCCTCTGTGCCTTTATCGTCCTCACCCTCCATAGCGCAGTAACCGCCTATAGGAAGAAGTCTGAGTGAATACTGTGTTTCGCCCTTTCTGAACTTGAAAAGAGCAGGACCCATACCCATAGCGAATTCATTTACCTTTACTTTGAAAAGCTTTGCAAAGGCAAAATGACCAAGCTCATGGAAAAATATAAGAAGGCCAAAAAATATAATAGCAATAAGAATGGGCCAAGCCTTAGCCCATATAGCCGATGCTGTAATTAAGGGTAATATTTTCAAGACCACATCGCCTCCGTTTGTTTTCTTATCTCTCTGTCTGTCAAAAGCACATCGTCAAGAGTATATGTGCCGCTGTTTATTGTGCTTTCAAGTGCTTTTTCTACTGAATCAGGAATATCCCAGAATCCGATTTTACCCTTGCGGAAAAGCTCGTTAGCTTTCTCGTTAGCCGCATTTACTGCTGCAGGGTAAAGACCGCCCTTTTCAAGGGCTTTACGGCAGTAATTGATACACTTAAAGGTATCATAATCCGGTCTGTCAAAGGTAAGGGTTGCATACTCTGCAAGGTCAAGCTCCTTAACAGGGCTAATGAATCTGTCAGGGTATGTAAGGGCATACTGTATGGGTATTCTCATATCGGGTACACCAAGCTGAGCAATAACTGAATTATCACTGTACTCTACAAGTGAATGTACTACACTCTGTCTGTGTACAAGAATATCTATTTTATCAGGTGTCATATCAAAGAGCCATGCTGCCTCTATAAGCTCAAGACCTTTATTCATCATAGTAGCTGAGTCTATGGTGATTTTTGCACCCATAGCCCAGTTAGGATGGTTAAGGGCAGCCTCAAGAGAAACGTTTTTAAGCTCCTCCTTGGTTTTGCCATAGAATGGACCCCCTGAAGCTGTAAGTATAAGCTTCTTTATCTGTGAATGCTCAGGGCAGCCCTGAAGGGACTGGAAAATTGCTGAATGCTCACTATCAACAGGTAATATAGGCACATTTTTCTCTTTTGCAAGCCCTGTAACAAGGTTACCGCCTGCCACAAGAGTTTCTTTATTTGCAAGGGCAATTTTGCTGCCTGCATTTATAGCTGCTATTGTGGGCTCAAGGCCTGCAATGCCTACAATGCCGTTAAGCACTGCCTCTGTGCCGAGGGCTGCACACTCTTTAACTCCTTCTTTACCTGAAAGAATTTTTGTGCCGGTATCCCCAACCTTGATTTTAAGCTCAGCGGCTGCTTTCTCATCTGCTACGGCAGCATACTTTGGCTTAAACTCTCTTATCTGATTTTCAAGTAAATCAATTCTTGTATTTGTAGTGAGGGCAACAACATCTAAATTATGAAGCCTTGCAACCTCAAGAGCCTGCACACCGATTGAGCCGGTTGCGCCTAAAACAGAAAGACTTTTAATCATAATAAACTCCGATTATAAATTTAGTGGGGACAGGTTATAAATAAACTGTAAATAACAGGGCAAAAAAGGGCGGATAACCGCCCTTAGTTTTACTTTGAAATAATCTCTGTAAGTAATCTTACAATTACGTAGGTTGCGGGCATTGTGAAGAGGAATGAATCTACTCTGTCAAGGGCACCGCCGTGCTCGGGAAGAAGTGTACCAAAATCCTTTACACCAAA
>JAKSQR010000142.1 GCA_024404065.1 Clostridia bacterium
GCCCATTTTACCGCACGCTGATTTACACCCTCAAAATCCTCATCCATATAGTCAAAGCCTCTTATGGCGGGCAACTTACCTGTGGCCTTTTCAATATAATCAAACTCATAGTCATCAGAGCCCATCCAGGTGCTTTCCTGCTGACCCGAAAGGGTGCTGTTGCCCTGAAGTGAGCAGATATACTGATAAACTCCCACAGTGTTTTCCTCCGCATTTTTATTAGTAAGCTTATGGTATGGGGCTGTAATCGGGCTGAAAATGCCCGTAATAAAGGTGATTACCGTAAAAATAATCGCCTGAATTCTGAGTAAAATTAAGTTCATAATGTCGCTCCAAAAAATAATTATGCTACTAATATACCATTTTATTTGCAAAGTTACAAGCAAAGTGTATTTGGTGTATACATCAAAAAGTAGGCTTTATGTTTGTGTAATTAGCTAATTTATATTTATATTAAAATGATATATAATATTCGGGTATGATTTTACAATAAATCCGAGGAGGGTAAAGATGGCAATATCCAAAGAAAAAATCAGCAATGGATTCCAGCAGGTTAAAAAGCACTGGAATACACCACCGGAGGGTAAGCACGTACCCTATAGGGAATACATTGATATTACCTTAGGTATAGGTGCTAACTACACCGCATCATCAGTTATTGAAAAGTACATTGCCTTTGCGGCAGGCTGCTACCTGATGATGTACCACTACAAGCTGCCTTACCTTGCATTCTCCGTTATAGCAATTATCAATATGCCTTTAAGCTATATCTGGACTATGCTTGCATGGGTTATCAATGATAACCTTGGTATGCTTAAAAAGAATGTTGAACGCAGGCTTTACAGCCTTTATATGGCAATGATTGTAATAGGCCTTATAATGACCTTTGCACCGCTGCCTATTCCACAGGGTGGTGCCCTTGTTACAAGGCTTAACTCTATGGAGGGTATCTCCGCTGCATCCGCCATTAAAATACTTGGTACCAACATTTTTTACAATGGCTACAATGGTGCCCGTAACATTTTCTGGCGTAAGCACTTAATACCAAAATTCGGCAGATATAAATACAGCCTTTACAGTGACGCAATACCCAAAACCATTATGGTTGTACTTATTGGTTGGCTTCCATTCTACAACATTGGCGACGTAACAAACCGTGTATGGATTGCTAACTTCCTTTTCGCAATGTACAACATGTACGGCTTTGCAAACCAGCTTGAGGCCTGCGCAAATAACGTAAGCCCCGACCCACAGGAAAGAATCTGGGTGCGTACATTCCCCATTAAGCTTTCCCACTTTATCTGGAATATATTTGAGCTTCTCATCCCTGTATTTGTTGGCTTTACAGCAAAGAAATGGGAAGATATTGCTCTCTTCAAATATATCCTTCCCTCAATTTTCGCAACATTCGTTGTAGTTACCCTTATACTTGCTACAAGGGTTAAAGAGCGTATTCCACAGCCCCCTCTTGACCAGAAGGTTGGCTTTAACTTCTGGGAAGGTATTACAGGCGTAATGCACAATAAGTATAAATGGATTAACACCATTGTTGCTTTGCTTGACTCTCTTGGTAATGGTATGCTTGCCTTTATGACAATCCTTTACCTTTACACCTTCCGTCTTTCAGGCCTTGCATACAGCCTTATACTTGCAGGTGTTTCCTTCTGTGGTACACCACCCGATTTATTTACCCCCTACTTCAGAAAGAGATTCAGCTACAAGCAGGTTATGATTTTCTATCAGCTTGTAAGAGCTATTGGTAATACAGTAATCGTTATCTCTTACCTCACATTCCGTGATAACCTTACTGCCTGCGGTCTTATCAGCATTGCAGCACTTATCGTTATGGAAATGTGCTCCACCGTACCTAAATCATTTGTACGTGATATGGATGTTCAGATTAACGACTATCAGATGTACCTTAGTGGTGAAAGACTTGAAAGCTTTTCAGGTGTATTCGGCTGGTTTACCGGCCCTATCACAAGCTTTGTAAGCCTTATCATTCCTCTTCTTCTGCTTAAATACGGCTTCAACAGTAACTGGGATATCCTCTTTATTGATGAAAGCAGAATAAATATTATTATCGTTCCCATTATACTTGATATCTTTGGCTACCTGCTTATGACTATCCCCTACTTCTTCTGGGATTATAACGACGAAAAGCAGCGTAAGGTTATTCAGGTGCTTCGCCGCCGTGAAGAGGTTACCGGTGGATTTGAAAGCGCAGATGACAGCAAGATTTCATCTGATGATGCCTCACCAGATGCTGAAACTTCAAATGAAAGTGAGGTGCCCGCAGAATGAGTAAGAAAAAAGAAAAGACCAAGTCAGTAAATAACTTCGCCATTGAAGAAGAAAAGCTTGATATACCTGCAGATCAGATTTGGACTTATCAGATTGAAGGCTTGCAGGCACCACGCATAGTTGAAAGAACTGTTTCCACAAAAACAAAGGTATCACTTGTTATCATTTTGCTTGTGGTTATCAGCCTTTCCATTGCATTCTCACTTGGTGTTGTTTCAAACAAAGAGTATAAATACAATCAGATTGAAAACGGCTATGAGCTTATAAAATACACTAACGTAGATAATAAGCTTGAGGTACACGCAGATTTTATTGAGGGCGATAGCTCAAAGCCTATTACAGTGCTTCATGAGTACGCTTTCAACTGTGATGAAAAGGTACAGACCCTTTATATCGGCAAGGATGTTGAAAAGATAGACGGCAAATCAATTTACAGCTGCTGGAACCTTGAAAACGTTTTTGTAGATGATGAAAACCCCAACTACTGTGATGTTGACGGCGTTCTTTACAATAAGGATATGACCGAAATCATCTACTACCCCACAGCTCATAACAATGCCCTTTTAAGAAATGAGCTTAAAAAGCAGGGCATGGAGCTTGACCTTGCAGGCAAGGGCGTAACTACCGATGAACTCAGCTGGGCAGTTAAGGACCTTAACCTCTTTGCAGTGCAGAGAAATGGCGACTTAACAAACCCTGACGACAGCGTCAGCTGGGCTAAGGAAAGACTTAATACCCTTATGGGCAAGGATATGGAAAAAGATCCCCTTGACCTTAAGGCATTTATGGATACCTACAATGACATTGCAGGCTACTATGTAATTCCCTCAACTGTAACTAAGATTAACAAGCTTTGCTTTGCTTACTCTGACATACTTGCAGTTTACATCCCTGAGGGTGTTACTGAGATTGAATTTATGGCTTTCTTCAAGGCTGAGAAATTAGCTGAGGTTTACAGCTATACATCAGATGCCCCCATTACTACCACAGTTTATGGTGAGGCAAAGGCAGCTATGAAGACCTACAAGTCACTCCCCGAAGGTCTTGTAAAAATCGGTGCAGACTGCTTTACAGGTGACAGTAACATTACCTATATGTACATCCCTGCAACCGTTACAGAAATTGCTCACCACGCATTCCACAACACCTGTGTTAAGGGTGATGACGGCTCACTTGGCGGTATAAGCGTAATGAATATTGCTAAGAGTGAGGATGA
>JAKSQR010000143.1 GCA_024404065.1 Clostridia bacterium
TTAGCTTCGTTGAAAATTTTCTGTGCTTTAAGAATAGCTTCCTTCTCTTTATCATTAAGAGGAACAAAGTCCTTCATAAAGCTTACATTATCCTCAACCTGCTGGGTATTTGACATACCTGAAAGAACAGTGAGAATGCCATCAAGAGAAGCAACAAATCTGATTGCCCATGATGCATAAGAAGCGCCGGGATTAACCTCATCAAAAATCTTTTTAACCTCTTCGGGTGGGTCAGCAAGCTTGCCGCCTTTTACAGGCTCCATAACAACTATGGATTTACCGTGCTTACGGGCAACCTCATAAACCTCACGGCTTCTTACCTTGGGATTTTCCCAGTCTGCATAGTTTATCTGAAGCTGAACAAACTCAGCATCGGGGTGCTCTGTAAGCAGCTGCTCAAGAAGCTCAGGACCGCCGTGGAATGAAAAGCCGTAGTGCTTAATCTTGCCCTGTGCCTTTGCTTCCTTTACAAAATCCCAAAGACCAAACTTCTCATAATTTTTATAGTTTGACTCACTGAGTGAGTGAAGCAGATAATAATCAAGGTAGCCTGCGCCTGTACGCTTAAGGCTTGTATCAAGCTCTGCCTTTGCAAGCTTTGCAGAGGGTACCTTTACAGCAAAAAGCTTACTTGCAAGTGTGTAGCTGTCTCTTGGGTGTCTTTCTACAAGTGCCTTGCGTGTTGCTTCCTCTGAGCCGATATATACAAAGGCTGTATCAAAGTAAGTAAAGCCTGCCTCCATAAACTTATCTATCATCTTAGATGTTTCTTTAACATCTATTCTTGCAGCCTTACGGGGTAATCTCATTAAACCAAAACCAAGCTTGCCGATATTTTCGCCAAAATACTTTTCTTCCATATTTTACCTCCTGATTGGTTTTTAACATTTTACCATTTTTTATGTTACATTACAACAATATAGTGTACCATCTTATTATTGTATATTAAAAATGATTGTGCTATACTTTTGTGCGGATAAAGAAGGTGAACCCGTTGAGAATAGAAAATGTTACCCCTGCAGATGCAAAGGAGCTTCTTGAAATATACAGCTATTATGTGCTTAATACTGCTGTATCCTTTGAAACCACTCCCCCATCCATAGAGGAATTTATAAGCAGAATTGAAACCTACACAGTAAAATATCCATATATAAAGGCTGTTGATGAAAACGGCAAAATTGCAGGCTTTGCATTTGCTCACGCCTTCAGGGAGCGTGCAGCTTATGATAAATCCGTAGAGTCTTCAATTTATGTAGATAAAGATTCAAGAAGAAAAGGCGTAGGCAGGCTGCTTTATACAGAGCTTGAAAACAGACTGAAAGCAGACGGCTACCTTAATATGTATGCCTGCGTTGCCACCCTTGACGGCAAGGAAAATGACCCCTATCTTACAGAAGCAAGCCCTGAATTTCACAGAAAAATGGGCTTTACATCATCAGGTGTGCTTCATAACTGCGGCATAAAATTCGGCAGATGGTACAGCATGATGTGGATGGAGAAAATAATAGGTGAGCATCTTAATCAGGAGGATTGATTATGAAATTTCAGCTTGCAATTAAAATGATAATTGCCGTTTTTACGGTTATTGCCTCAACAATTACAGGCACTGCCCCAAATGTAGGCATGATAGGTCACAGAGGCTGCAGTGGTATTTACCCTGACAACACCGAAATTGCCTTTATGAAAGCAGCAGAAAAAGGTGCAACAGGCGCTGAAACTGATGTAAGAATTACTGCAGATGGCGTTTATGTTTTAAGCCACAATGCAGATGTAGACTTCAAAGACGGCACTTCCCTTTCTGTAAGTGAGCACACCTACGAGGAGCTTACTGCAAAGCCCCTTAAAAGCTCTACCTCAAAATACGAAGTATATCTTTGCACCTTTGATAAGTATCTTCAGATAATGGCAAGGAATAACATGGTTTGCTTTATTGAGCTCAAGGGCGAATTTACTGATGAGCAGATAAAACATCTGTTTACCATTGCAGACACATTGTATGACCTTTCAAAATGCATTCTTCAGTCATTTGAGTTTGATAACCTGATTAAGGCACGTGAAATAGTGCCTGATTTGCCCCTTATGCTCACTTACGGCGGTGAGGGTGATTACAAAAAGTGCTTTGACTATAACATCTCCATTGACGCAGATTATAACATAATGACAAAAGAGATGGTTAAGGAATTTCACGATAATAATCTGCTTGTTGCAGTTTACACAGCTAACGACCCCTTCTCACTTTGCTACTGCAAATCTCTCGGAGTTGACTATATTGAAAGCGACTACTATATGAAATAACTTAAAAGAGCAGTTCAGATTGAACTGCTCTTTTTTACTCAATTATATACTGCTTATATTCAAGCTCTGTGAAGCCTAAGCGTTTATAGAGGGCTATAGCTTTCTCATTCTCTTCCTCTGCCTCAAGCCTCAGGCGTTTTGCCTCAGGATAATTAGCCTTGAGAAAATCAAAAACCTTTGTGCCTATGCCCTTACTTCTGTAATCGGGCTCTACATAAAGCTCCTCTATCCATATTACCATGCCCCCTGCCTCCTGAGAGAAGGTTTTGGCAATAAGACAATAACCCACTGGCTTATTTTCCTCCTCAAGCATAAAGCACTCCGCATAAGCTGAGCTGCTCATAAGCTCATTGAAGGTGTTTTCAAAATTTTCTTTTGGAACAGGGTGAAGCACTGCATCGGAATTATAAAATATATTCACATATTCCATATACTTTGCTTTGTCGTTCTCTGTAATTTTTCTTATCATAATTAAAATGTAATATTATCTATAAATAAATCGTTAAAAAGGTCATCCTCTGCCAAAGTGATTTCGGTGGAGATGGCTTTTATTTTTTCTGTAATTTCGTCACCGTCAGCATTCAGCAGATATTTAACTGCACCATTAAGGGCAGAGTTGCCGATACACTGAGTTTTTTCTGTAAACTCCTTTGGAATAATGCCAATGGTTGCCGCATTTTTTATATTGATATTTCGGCTGAAGCCACCTGCGACATAGATATTTTTAATATCATCTGCTTTGCAGCCATACCTTTCCATCAGAGTTTCAATGCCACTTCTTACTGCGGATTTTGCAAGCTGCACCTGACGGATATCATCCTGAATAAATCTGTATTTGCCGTCACGGGTAAGGGGATAACCAAGCTCCTCATAATCCTCGTGGAAAAAGCCCGCTTTATCAAGCAGACCCGTCTGCACAAGGGAAGCAGTTACATCTATAACACCTGTGCCGCAAATACCTCTTACAGGCTCACCCCCTACTGTGGAGCAGACAATTCTGCCCCCTGCTATGCAGGCGCTGTTTATCGCGCCCGGTATGCTGCCTGTGCCGCAGGCAATGTTGCCGCCCTCAAATGCAGGTCCTGCCGCTGCAGAAGCCGTAAGAATTTTATCCTTATTACCAAGAGCCATTTCACCGTTTGTGCCAAGGTCAATAAGCAGGCAAAGCTCCTCTGAATTTA
>JAKSQR010000144.1 GCA_024404065.1 Clostridia bacterium
GAGTAATTGAAGCAATAGATCATATCCTCGCCTACATCACCTAAAACTTCCTGACAAGGGATAGATCTGTAGAAATTATCCCTCTGCTCCTGAGTATACTGAGATACAGGATAAAGACATCTTGGAGTAACAACATTTGCAGGAAGCTGACCCTTTTCGTCTACTGTGTTATATCTGAAAAGAGTGGAAACAATTTTATCAACTGCTCTTTTGCTGATAATATTTTTGCCAAGAAGAGCGGAGCCTAAGAAGCCACCTACAAAAGTAAGCAGGTTTACATACATGCCTACCTCTTTAAATGCAAAACTGAAATCATTGCAGAAAAGATTCCATCTTGCTACGGCTCTGTCTGTTCCGTTTTCAGCAACATCAGCCTTAGCATCTGCTTCATTATTGTAAAGATAGCTATATGACTGACCGATACCTGTAACAAAAACGATAGGATAATCAATATCAGTTTTTTCAGCTTTATCAGCTTTATTCTCAGCAAAACCGATAACTGATATTAAAGATACGGTAAGAGAAAAACAAAGAATAATTGCAATAATCTTTTTTATGTTTTTCATAATAATTCTCCCTCACTAAATATTAAGGTAATTATATATCATATTATTCTAAATATCAATTAAAAAGATTATACATTTTATCAGGAACGTTTGTAACAATGCAATCAGCACCTGCATCGCTTAAGCGCTTGATTTCGTCAATATCATCAATAGTCCAGAACTGACAGGCAACACCAAGAGAATGGAAATAAGCAATAGCTCTCTTTGTGCCAGGTCTTACAACCTTAAACTGATTTGAAGGCACCTGAATTGCCTTAAAAGGCAGAGGCTTTTTAGGTCTGATATTAAGCAGATACATAAAGTAATATTTAAGACCTTCTGTTACACCAACTGATCGCTGTGTATTGGGATATTTTTCAGTAAGATACTTTGTAATATCACCATTGAAGGTAGCAACAATAACTCTGTCTGCTATACCTTTATCATTTATCATTTTAATTAGCTTATCAGCACATTTTCTGCCAATTTCGCCACTGTCTTTTATGTCAATGCTGTAAAGGTACTCGCCCTTTGCTTCCATCATATCAATAATTTCCTCAAGCAAAGGAATACGAAGGCCATCAGGAATATCGTCACCTCTTAAGCCTTTATATGGCATATCGCCATTATCTGTAACAAAGCTTTCGCCTGTGTTAAGCTTTCTGATTTCATCATAGGTAAGCTCACTTGGTTTAACTTCAGTACGGCCAAACATTTCAACTGCGTCAGTTGTACGGTCAAGAGTACCATCGTGAAGCACTATAAGCTTTTCATCCTTAGTCATGTGAAGGTCAAACTCAAGCTCCTGCACAGTAAATTCTGTACTGTTAAGGCAAAGGTCAAATGCCATAGGTGTATTTTCAGGGGCAATGCCTGCACCTGCTCTGTGAGCAGCAATCATAGAGTGGTCCTCTGCAAAAAGAGTACCCTTATTCTTTTTAAGATTCCTTAAATTTTCAGGAATATAAAGCTCTGCAATATAACCTGCAAGTATTACAATAACGCAGAATAAAACTGCTAAGGAAACAACAGAACAAATAATGCCAAAAAGAATTTTTATAATAATCATAAATCTCCTAAAACAAAGCGCCCTGAAAAAACAGGGCGCCGCAAAAATTAAATTAGTTCATTTCTGAAAGCTGAACAGGTCTGCCTTCAGCAACAGACTTCTTAGCTGCAAGAGCAACAAGGATGGAATTAAGACCATCAGCGCCTGTTGTAGGTGTAGGCTTATCTTCAAGACAAGCTTCTACAAACTGAAGCATTTCATCTCTGAAAGACTGCATATATCTCTCAAGGAAGAAGTAAAGAGGCTTATCAGCAACAACGCCATCTTCGCCCATATATACAACGTTTGTAGGAGTATCGTTTGAAGCAACAGCAGCACCCTTGCTGCCAAACACTTCAATTCTCTGGTCATAGCCATAAGCTGCACGACGGCTGTTATCAATAACGCCTACTGCGCCATTAGCAAACTTAAGAGAAATAACTGCTGTATCAACGTCGCCTGCTTCACCGATTGCGGGGTCTACAAGGCAGGTTGCATTAGCATAAACCTCAGTAACCTCACTACCTGCAAGGAAACGAGCCATATCAAAATCATGGATAGTCATATCAAGGAACATACCGCCACTAACTGCGGAATACTCTGCCGGTGGTGGAGCTGGGTCTCTTGAAGTAATTTTAACGATGTGAACATCACCGATTTTACCATCATTAACCATTGCCTTTACGTTAGCAAAGTTATGGTCAAAACGGCGGTTAAAGCCTACCTGAAGCTTAACGCCTGCCTCTGCTACTGCATCAATAACTGCATTAACCTTAGCGGGAGTAAGATCAACTGGCTTTTCGCAGAAGATATGCTTGCCTGCCTTAGCTGCTTCAATAGCGATATCAGCATGTGTATCTGTTGAAGAGCAAACAAGAACAGCTTCTACTTCGGGGTCAGCAAGCATTGCCTTATAATCCTCATATACCTTGGGGATATTAAGCTCTGCAGCAACCTTTTCAGCATTTGCTTTGAATACATCAGTAATACCAACAACGGTAGCAGTAGGAACATTATATGCTATTGACTTAGCATGAAGTGAGCCTATACGACCAGCGCCGATAATACCAACTTTAAGTTGTTTCATAAGCTGTCATTCCTTTCGTAAACTGGAATATAAAATTTCCTTGTTAATATTATCACACCATTTTATACAATTCAATAAAAAATGGAAATAAAACAAATAAAATTAAAAAATTATGGCTTAATAAAAAAACACTTGACAATCAGCCTCAAATAATATATTATTGTTAAGCACTTAAGCGTAATTAAATAAATGATTCATTAGCTCAGTCGGTAGAGCACTTGACTTTTAATCAAGGTGTCCGGGGTTCGAATCCCCGATGGATCACCAAAAACAGCGTTAAACTACGATAGTTTTTCGCTGTTTTATTTTTTTGTTGATATGGTATCAGGTTTAATGTAAAATAGGTATATAATCTGCAAAGGGGTTTTCTTATGGCTAACAACACAAAAGAAATCAGACCATTCAGTATGAGGGATAAAATCGGCTACGCCTTTGGTGACATGGGCTGTAATTTCTCATTTCAGCTGGTTACAAACTATATGTACCTTTTCTATACTCAGTGTATTGGTCTTAATGCTTACCACTGGGCATGGATTATAATTGTATCTAAAGTATGGGATGCAATAAACGATGTGCTTATAGGCAATATGATTGACCGCAAAAAAATCGGCAAAAGTAAATTTATGCCCTGGATTTCCATCGGCTCAGTTTTACTTATAATCTGCTCAATTCTTATATTTGCACCTGTTTCAAACCTCTTTGGTCACGGCACAAGCTATGAGCAGATTTGCAAAATACTCTGGTGTCTTGTTTCCTACTGCCTGTGGTCTGTTGC
>JAKSQR010000145.1 GCA_024404065.1 Clostridia bacterium
TCCTTAAGGTTTGCTGTTTCAGCCTCAAGAAGTGAAAGGGTAAGCTGTGTATAATCGCTGTTTGTTATTTCGCCCTCTTTCTCTGCTGCATAGAGAGCAATGCGGTTGTTAAAATATTCTATTTTTGCAGCTTTGCCTTCACCTGCAAATTTAATAGTGATGTTGCCTGATTCTTCCTTTGCGGGCACTTCAGATTTATCAGCTCCATCCTCAAAAACAGGGGATAAACCACACTCTGCCATTGAGGGTAAAAGCCCTTCGTAAATCTTGCTGAGAACTTCGTTTAATTCTGCCATATTTATGCTCCTTTATAGTTATTGCATTATACTCCGACATTATAACATAGTTATATATAAATATATTTCTAAAATAGAATTATATTATATTTATTTTGATTATTTTCTTCTTATATACGCACGTGCGCACGGGCGTATGCGTGCGCATAGGGCAAACTTAAATTGTCGCACTTTTTGGAAAGGCACAATTCCACTGAATGCGTGCGGGTGCGCACACGTGGGCGACTATAAAGCAAAGTGCTTAATGAGGGAGGTGAGCTGAGATAACACCAATCTGACAATCAATTATCAGTTGACTATATAATTATTTTATGATAATATAACTTGAATTGTTGCCCTTTGGAGTGAAGATTATGAAGAAAAAAGTTTTAGTATTATTTGGTGGCGTTTCAAGTGAGCATGATGTTTCACTTGTTTCTGCTTCATCAGTTATATCAAATATTCCCCGTGATAAGTACGATATACTTACCATGGGTATTACAAAAGATGGCAGATTTTACCTTTACAAAGGTGATTGCGCAAACCTTCCCGACAGCGGTTGGTTAAAGGATGAGGCTCTGCTTGAGCCTGCAGTAATCTCTTGTGACAGAAGCCATCATGGCATTATCCACCTTACCACAGGTGAGGTTGAAAGAATAGATGCAGTATTCCCTGTGCTTCATGGTAAAAATGGTGAGGATGGCACAATGCAGGGCTTACTTGAAATCAGCGGTATTCCCTACGTAGGCTGTAACACCGCCTCAAGTGCAGTTTGTATGGATAAAGCTCTTACAAACGCAATGGCAGATTTTTCAAAAATCCCTCAGGCTAAGTGGGATGCTTTCATAAAGTATGATTACGATAAAAACAAGGCTGACCTGCTTGCAAGAGCAGAAAAGTATCTTGGCTATCCCATTTTCGTAAAACCGGCCAATGCAGGCTCTTCCGTAGGTGTAAGTAAGGCTAAGGACTTAAAGAGCCTTGAAATCGCCTGTGAGAAGGCTTTTGAGCAGGATTATAAGATTGTGCTTGAAGAGGGTATTGTTGGTAAAGAGATTGAATGTGCAGTGCTCGGTAATGAGGACCCCATCGCATCACTTCCCGGCGAAGTAGTACCCTGCAACGATTTTTATGATTATGACGCTAAATACCTTGCAAATGAGAGCGAATTGCACATACCTGCAAGATTATCCCCTGAAAAAACTGAAGAGGTGCGTAAGGCTGCTGTAAACGCTTACAGAGCACTTGGCTGCAGTGGTCTTGCAAGGGTAGATTTCTTTGTAAGAGAGAGTGATGGTGCAGTGCTTCTCAATGAGCCAAATACCATTCCGGGCTTTACATCAATAAGTATGTACCCCAAAATGTTTGCAGCATCCGGCATAAGCTACTCTGACCTTATTGATAAGCTTATTTGCTACGCTTTGGAGAGATAAATGAAAAAAGGATTTATACAGGTAATTGACCGCCATTTCACAGGTGACAAAGAGGGCGAATCCGGTGAGCTTAAAACCAGCTGCCTTATTGGACCTGAGGATGGCGCAATAGTAATAAAATACCACGAAACTGTGGATATGCCTGAGGATTGTGAAACAAGCCTTCGTATAGAGAAGGACCGCATTACAATGATGCGTCATGGCAGATTCCGTACATCAATGATGTTTGAAAGTGGCAAAAGGCACACCTGCTGCTACGAAACACCCTTTGGTGAAATTATGATAGGTATTTATACCAATGCCATGTTCATAGATTTTGATGAGGATGGCGGCATAATAGATTTTGCCTACACTATTGACAGTGCAGGTGATTTGCTTAGTGAAAACGAACTTAAAATAATAGTAGATACAGAGGAAGAAGATTATGTCAGTTTTGGTTAAGACAGCAATTAAAGAAATACGCACAGCCATAATGGAGGCTGCAGGCAGAGCAGTTGCAGATGGTGAATTTCCTGAGGTTCCCCTCAGCGATTTTATCGTTGAAGTACCTGCAAATAAGGCTAATGGTGACTATTCATCTAACGCAGCTATGACATGGGCAAGGGACCTTCATAAAGCTCCCCGTATGATTGCTCAGGCTCTTGCAGACAGAATGATATTAAATGATACATTCATTGAAAAGTGTGAAATAGCAGGCCCCGGTTTCCTTAACTTTTATCTTAAGGAAAGCTTTAACGCCTGTATAATTCAGGATGTACTTGAAAAGGGTGCAGACTATGGCCGTTCAGATTACGGCAAGGGCAAGAAAATCAATGTAGAGTTTGTTTCAGCAAATCCCACAGGTCCTATGCACATGGGTAACGCAAGAGGCGGCGCACTTGGTGACTGCCTTGCAGCAGTGCTTGACTGTGCAGGATACGAGGTTAGCAGAGAATTTTACGTAAATGATGCAGGTAACCAGATTGCAAAATTCGGTCTTTCTCTTGATATAAGATATCAGCAGCTCTTTAAGGGCGAGGATGCCGTAGAACTGCCTGAGGACAGCTACCACGGTGAGGATATTATTGAGAGAGCAAAGGAATTTGCTGAAATCAATGGTGACAAATATCTTGAAGCTTCCGAAGAGGAGCGCAGACAGGCACTTGTTGATTTTGCTCTTCCAAAAAATATATCCAATATGAAGGATGCGATGAATAAGTACCGCATCAATTATGATACATGGTTCCTTGAGAGCACACTCCACAATGATGGTGAGCTTAAGGAAACAATCAAAATACTTGAGGATAAGGGCTTAACTTACGAAAAGGACGGAGCTCTCTGGTATAAGAATAAAGAAATACTTGGTGCAAGACTTAAGCGTGAAGGCAAAACAGATGAAGAAATTGAACGCCTTGAGCTTAAGGATGAGGTGCTTGTACGTACAAACGGCAACCCCACATACTTTGCAGCAGATATTGCTTACCACCGCAATAAGCTTCAGGTAAGAGGCTTTGACAGAGCTATTGACGTATGGGGCGCAGACCACCACGGTCACGTTGCCCGTATGAAGGGTGCTCTTGATGCAATCGGTCTTGATGGTGATAAGCTTGATATTGTTCTTATGCAGCTTGTTCGTCTTACAAGAGACGGTGAGGTTGTAAGAATGAGTAAGCGTTCAGGTAAGGCAATTACTCTTGTTGACCTTCTTGAAGAAAT
>JAKSQR010000146.1 GCA_024404065.1 Clostridia bacterium
ATGCAAGGTGCTGTTGCCTTTATCTGCAGTAGTTACAACAGTTGTTTCTGTTGTGGATTCTGTTGTGCCTGTATCCTCAGATGAAGAAAAGACTGGCTCAGTAGTGGTTGTCACACCTTTTCGGGTGGTGCTGAGTTTATCAAGCTGTGCTGCATTGGTGGTAGTAGATATAAAGCACATTGAAAACAGCATTATCAGTGTGGTTACCACAATTAAAATTTTATTCTGGTTTTTCATTGCTACCTCAGTTATCCGTAAAGCTCCATGCCTTAGGAATATATAAATCGTTGAATATTTTTACTGCATAACTATCTGTCATGCCCGCAATATAATCACACGCCGCAATTTCGGGGGATTCTGTCCTTGCTATTTTTACGTAAAGCTCGGGCATTCTCTCAGGGAATTTTACAAAGTGATTGTAAAGTGCCTTCAGCATAGCATCAGCCTTTGCCTCTTCGCTTTTGCAGATGGGGTTAGTGTAAACCATATCAAACATAAAGTTATGAAGCATATCAAACACCATCTGTATATCAGGTGAAAGGCAGATGTCATCACCGCTGTTTTCAATACAGTTCATTACAAGGGTGTTTATTCTTTCGCTTTTTTTGTAGCCAAGCACATCACGGATTTCTATGGGGATATCCTCCTCACACATCACTCCTGCTGCTTTGGCGTCATCTATATCGTGGTTAATGTAGGCGATTCTGTCGGCAAGGCGTACAATTCTGCCCTCAAGGGTGGCGGCAGGCTCACCATTTGTGTGCCTTTCAATTCCGTTACGCACCTCAAAGGTAAGGTTTAAGCCTTCACCGTCCTTTTCAAGCTTATCTACTACACGAAGGCTTTGTGAGTAGTGCTTAAAGCCTGTGGGACAGACTGCTGCAAGGGCTCTTTCGCCTGCGTGACCGAAGGGGGTGTGACCTAAATCGTGGCCAAGGGCGATAGCCTCTGTTAAATCCTCATTAAGGCTTAATGCCACAGCAATGGCTCTTGCAATCTGTGAAACCTCAAGGGTATGGGTAAGGCGGGTGCGGTAATAGTCACCTTCAGGTGATAAAAAAACCTGAGTTTTATGCTTTAATCTTCTGAATGAGCTGCAGTGAATAATTCTGTCCCTGTCCCTCTGAAATTCAGTTCTTACAGGGCTCTCCTCCTCAGGCTTTAACCTTCCCTTTGAATTGCAGGCAAGGGTAGCCTTATCTGATAAGGTCTGCTTCTCAATCTGGTATATTTTTTCTCTTATGGTTTCTATCTTACTCACCCCTTCAATAATATATACAATGTAATATATAAAAATCCTACCTGAAAAGTAAATTATTTTGAAAATTTTTTCTGCATTGAAATATGCCGAAAAAGATAAAAATCCCCATAAGCCTTGCTCAGAAAAATCCCGAATAATTTTAAATGAGAAAAATTGAAGAATAGCACAAAAATTTTTAATAAATTTTGTGCCGTTTGTAAACAAATTGTAATTGACACCTACTATACATAGTGGTATTATATAAAAGTAAAATTGTGTGAAAACACGTAAAAAAGGAAGGTAATATCTATGAAAAAGTTTCTTGCAGTTATGTTCGCTGTAATGTTCGCTTTCTCAGCACTTGCAGTAGGCGCTTCAGCTGAAACAGCAGTTAACGTAAACGTTGACGGTACTGACGACGGTGCAACTTATGTTTGTGAATTATGCGGTGCAGAATTCAAGTCCCCCATCCTTCGTGATGAGCACCTTGCTTCTCAGAACCCCGTTGAAGGTCACAAGGTTACTTGTGGTATCCTCAACGCTACTGACGACGGCGTAGTAGCTTGTGACAAGGCTTTCGAATCAAGAGCAGCACTTGCTGACCATCAGGCAGCTTGCGGTTCATCTCTCTTTGATCTTGCTAAGGCATACTTCAAGAGCGGTGACATCGTAAATGGTTGCAAGTACCTCATCAAGGCAATCATCGAGTTCGTACAGGGCGACACATTTGCTAAGATCGTTGAAATCGTTAAGAAGGCTATCGACTTCGTAAAGGGCATCCCCTTTGCTGATATCGTAGGCAAGGTTAAGGACGTTGCTGGCAAAATCCCCATGGACAAAATCGTTGATGGCGTTAAGGGTATCGTTGGCTAATTAAATTAACTTATTAAAACCTGTCACTTTGTGGCAGGTTTTTTCTTTTGCCTTGAAAAATTAAGGACTATATCATATAATTGATTAAAGCCCGAAAGGAGGACTAATATGAGCTACGATGTAATGCAGAAAGCACTTGCAAAGGTGAATGTAAACATACCCGCAAGTGACGATAAAATAGTAATTGATGAAAATGCAAATCTTAATTTCATTGCCTGGGGTGACCCTCAGATTTCGTCCATTTCACCCTTAAGGTCCTCCCATTTCAAATCTGCCTGCCTTGATGTGGCAAACGCAGAGGGCAAGTTTGATTTAATTACAATGCTTGGTGATATTACTGAATATGGCAGAGAGTGTGAGTTTCAGTTTACTGCAGCCCTGCTTGATACCTGCAAGGGTAAGTTTGATAACCTTATCTGCGTTTCGGGTAACCACGATGTGCGCCTGAGAAACCATAAAAAGCAGATTGAAAAATTCAACGCTTTTCTTAAATCAGTAAAGGGCGGAATTGCAGGACCCGATGACAGATACTGGTTTGCTACCACCATAAAGGGCTATAAATTCATAATGCTGGGCACAGATGCTGCAACCTTTGAGGGCTCATACCTGAGCACCGCACAGCTTAAATGGCTTGATAAGGAGCTTGCAAAATCAAAGGATGACAAGGCGGTATTTGTACTTAACCATCAGACACTTAAAAACACAAACGGTCTCCCCTACACCTGGCTTGGCAAGGGTAAATGGCGTGGCAGTGTTGGCTGGCAGAGTGACAAGCTTGCAGATGTATTCTCCAAATATAATAATGTAATATATATAACAGGTCACCTTCACTTTGGCACAAACTGGTATAACTTTGAGGACTGCGGCGGCTTTAAGAGCCTTTGTGTACCCACAGTAGGTGTAAATAATCACGGCACACCTGACAACGACGGACAGGGCTATGTAATATCCGTTTATGATGATAAAATAGTAATGAGAGCCCGCATATTTGCAGAGGGCAAATGGTTCCCCAAAGATCACCCCGGCGCATATATTGAGGTGAATATATAAAAATAACCCTCCGGTTTTATCGGAGGGTTTTAAGTTTTATTTAAGCTTTCTTGCGATGTCGGTCATAAATAGAAGCTGTTTAAGGCCTTCAACAGTTGTATCCTTTGTAATGTGGATATACTCAATGCCACACATTTCTGCAAAATCCTCAAGCATTTCGGGTGTTGCGTCATAGGAAAGCACTG
>JAKSQR010000147.1 GCA_024404065.1 Clostridia bacterium
CCCTACAACAGCACCTACAGCTATGACCACATAAGGGATTTAGCCATAAACTGCCTTGGCATAAAAGAAACTAAGCTTATAAAGGCAGAGATGCTTGATGTTATCGGCTTTGACGCAGACAAAATCGTTGCAGACACCATAGCAAATTTATAATTTCTTACAGACGCAAAAGCTCCCTCCGTTTTTCAGGAGGGAGCGATTTTTTATTATTTTACATTCTCAAGTATATACTTTGCTATATCTTTCTTATAAAGAATATATCCTGTGTGGCCTTTGCCTTTGAATACATCAAGCTTGCCGTCGGGGACGGTAGCTGCAATATGCTCGCTGTGGCTCTGCTTAATTAAATCGTGGCTGCCGCAGGTAACGCAAACAGGCACTTTAATTGCCTTGAATTCTTCGTCAGTAATATTTGGCTCACGGAGCATAAGCTTCATTTTATCGGTTGGGTAAAAGAATGCGCCAAGCTTAAAGAAAAACTGCACCCAGCTCTTGTTTGAATCCACATTTACACTTGCACCGCTTACTATAAGCTGTGAAAGAAGGTCGGGGTATTTTGCAGCAAGCATAAGGCCTACAATACCGCCATCACTGAAGCCGTAAAAAATGGGCTTCTCAATCTGAAGTGAGGTAATAAATTCATACATATCCTGCACCATATCGGCGTAGTGAATTGTTTTAACCTTTGTGCTTTTGCCATGGTCTCTGCTGTCAACTGCATATACGGTGAAATGCTGCGAAAGTATTTTGATTGCAGGCTTAAAAATCTTGTGGTCCATACTGTTGCAATGCACCATTACAAGGGGTCTGCCCTCGCCGCATTTCTCATAGTACATATCAATTCCGTTTACTTTTACAAACATAATATTACTCCTCCTCTTCGGTATACATCAGCATTGAATTGCGGTGGGTAAACTCCACCTTAACATCGTGGTCAGGCATTGTAAACTCAAAAACAAAGCCTTTTTTATCCGAATAATCAGGGTTAAAGCTTTTGCCGTCCACATAGAATGTGTAGTCTGTATCCGTTGCAATCTCGTCAAAATAAAACTTAACCTTTTCGCCCTTGTGGTAGCTGCTTTTTGCACCATTAAAGAAGCTTTCGGATGTGCCGAAATCCAGCTTATATTTCGGACCCATACCACAGGCAGAGAAAATGCTCATCATAATCACCCCGATAAGTATTACTGAAAATATCTTTTTCATAGCCGTACCTGCTTTAGCTTATTTTAATATTTTTTCACCGTCAAATATAATTACGCCGATGGCTTCACCTGTTTTGCCGCCATTCATCATCCACTGCTTATAGGCTTTTCTCATGGATGTATCCTCAGGCCACTCTTCAAGGGGCAGGTCAGTTTTATCTGCAAACAGCCTCCAGTCATCACCGAATGTGTCCCTTTCCTCCCAATGTGCAATAGTAAAATCATCCATAAATCTCAGCACATTAAGGTGAGGGGGCAAAAATTCCTTTGCCTTAGGGTAAAGGAGCCAGCTGCCGCACATAAAATGCACTGTGCCGTCATTAAACATATCTTTGAAAAATTCGTATGCTTTTTTGTAGGAATCGTATCTTATCTCGTCAGTAAGGGGAATGCCTGAGGAGGGGATATGCAGGCTGAGAATGGGGTCGCCTGGGTTAATAGTGACACCGCCTACAGTAAATGGCTCCTCAATATATGCGGTGGTAACCTCATACTGAAATCTGCCAAGTGCAAAAATATGCACATCAAGGTGGTGCCTGAACCAGCCTGCAACAAAGGTGCCTACGGTATGCTCAACCTCCATGCACTCAATCAGCTTATATCTTAAATCCCTGAAGGTATCAAAGAAAACCTGAAGGGGAATGCCCTTCTGAATGAATTTTTCCTTTGCCCACTGTGAGGCGTCAATAATGAATATAAGGCTTATTGTTCTTTCGTCAATGCCGTTATCTTCGCCGAATTTTTCAACCTGTGATATGGCATCAGCAATGCTGATTTTTTCACTCACCATATCATTAAGAAGGGTGCAATAGCCCTCTTTGATTGTGGGGGTATTGTTTATTTTATCAAGAGCTTCATTCATAACATTTATGGCTTCCTGTGGGTAATCGTAGTAGTCCATAAACTCCTTGATATAGGTTGTGTTATGCATAATAACTCCTTAGTAGCAAATAATATTGGATGTAATGCAGTTTACACCAAGATTGTAAAAAATGCGGACACTATCGGGGCTGTCAACGGTCCATATTGCAGTTTCAAGCCCTGCTTTTTTTGCTCTTTCAATATCGTTATAGCTTATCTCACTGTGGTTTACGGAGATTTTGGGGCAGCCAAGCTCTTTTGCGTTAGCTATTGCCTCGTCGGTCATCTCACCTGAAAGGTACCACATCTCAATCTCAGGGTTAAGCTTTTTAACCTCTTTAAGGCTGTCATAAAAGAATGAGATGATTATAACCTGCTCTGTAAGGCCTCTCTCATCAATAGCCTTAAGCACATCAGCAATATTCTCTGTGGTGTTGCTCTTAATCTCTATCTGAGGTCTTACATCTGTGCCCACAAAAAGGTCAAGGTATTCCTCAAGTGTGGGGATTTTTTCATCCTGATAATCTTTTGCATTTCTGTCAAGGTAATACTTATAGCTTCTTACCTCATCAAAGGTCTTTTCCTCAATTAATCCGCTTGCCTTGAAGTGGGGGAAAAGGTTATTATCATGGGCAATTACCCACTTGCCGTCACTTGTGCGGATAATATCGCACTCAACTGCGTAGTAGCCCTTTTCAATAGCAGACTTAAAAGCGGGAATGCTGTTTTCAGGGCACTGTGTATGCTCGCCTCTGTGAGCTATAAGATACAGGGGCTTTTCAAAATCTGCAGATTCAATATCTGTCTGATAAAGATTTACAGGAGTAACTAACCTGCGGTATTCCTTTACACCTAAAAATGCACCACAGCCAATAAGGGCTGCAAGCACTATGCAAACTGCAATAATTATAATCTTTTTTGTTTTACTTTTCATCTTAAAACTCCTTTAACTGTTTACTGCCTCAATAATTTTATCCGCAACACGCTGTGAGGATTTACCATCTGTATCGGTAAAGAATTTATCCCTGAAGGCGGGGATTTTTTCTTTTTCAAAGTCGCCCTCGTTTACTGCATTTATAAGCTCTGCCTGAGTTTTTACAATTTTGCCGGGCACAAAGGACTTAAACTCATAGTAAAAGTCTCTCTCGGCGGTGTATTCCTCAAGGTCATAAGCGTAAAGAAGCATGGGAATATTAAGGAGGGAAGCCTCAAATACAGCGCTTGAATAGTCTGTAATAAGCAAATC
>JAKSQR010000148.1 GCA_024404065.1 Clostridia bacterium
TATTGTAATAAACACTTGAATTTTTATTATATTATGATTATAATGTAACCTATGGAAAAATCGGTTATTGAAAAAAATCGGATACACCTGCTGGACGAAATCAGAGGCTTTGCGGTTTTATTTATGGTTATTTACCATGGCTTTTATATCTTTGCAGATTTCTATGGCTTTGATTTTGCAGCAAAGGTAGTTGAGGCTTTATCACCCGCTGCTCTGTTTGTCGCCTGCCTTTTTATCGGTATATGTGGCTTTTGCTGTAACCTTTCCCACAATAATCTTAAAAGGGGAGCGGTTATACTTGGCGCAGGGCTTTTTATCACCCTTGTTACTGCCGTCATAATGCCTCTTTTAGGTTTTATTGATTGTGAAATCTGGTTTGGCATTCTCCACTTTTTAGGGGTAGCAGTTTTGCTTTTTGCCCTTATAAGCAAGCTTTTTACAAGGATAAATGGCTATGTGGGCGTTCTGGTAAACCTTGCCTTATTCGTCTTCTTTTTTGGCATAGAGAAGCACACCTTAGGCTTTGGCAATCTGCTCAAAATCAACTTACCCGACAGCCTTTATACCACTAAATGGCTTGTGCCCTTCGGCATTTACCCTGCAGGCTTTTTCAGTGCAGATTATTTCCCCATACTTCCCTTTATATTTATGTTTTTTGTCGGTGCTTTTATCGGCATAATTGTTAAGGCAAAGGGCTTTGGCGGTTACGCTCACAAAAAACGTGTGCCACCTTTAAGCTTTTTAGGCAGGCACGCACTCATAGTGTATATTATTCATATACCCATTATAGCGGGTATAGGTTACATAATAGATTTTGCAATAAATCACTAAATTTTAATTCAGGAGTTTTACTATGGCATGTAATGGTAATTGCAGTGGCTGCTCAAGCGACTGCGCAGACAGAAAAGCAGAGGATATGACCATCCCTGCAAATTCATTAAGTAATGTTAAAAAAGTAATTGGCATTGTAAGTGGTAAGGGTGGCGTAGGTAAGTCACTTGTTACATCCCTTCTTGCTTCAGCAATGCAGGCAAAGGGCAATAAGTCCGCTATACTTGATGCTGATATCACAGGCCCCTCAATCCCTAAAAGCTTTGGTGTTACAGGCAGAGTAGAGGGCACAGAGGAGTATTTATTCCCTAAGGAGAGTAAGACAGGCATCAAGCTTATGAGCGTAAACTTCCTTCTTGAGCAGGAGGATGCCCCCGTTGTATGGAGAGGCCCTGTTATCAGTGGTGTTATTCAGCAATTCTGGAAGGATGTTGCATGGGGCGATGTAGACTATATGTTTGTAGATATGCCTCCCGGCACAGGTGATGTACCCCTTACAGTATTCCAGAATCTTCCTGTTGATGGCATTGTAATTGTTACAACCCCTCAGGACCTTGTTACAATGATTGTTAAAAAGGCTTACAATATGGCTAAGCTTATGAATATACCCATCATCGGCATTGTTGAGAATATGAGCTATGCAATCTGCCCCGATTGCGGTAAGCACATCAACATTTTTGGCGAGAGCAAGGCAGATGAGGTTGCAGCAGCACTTGGTGTGCCCGTACTTGCTAAAATCCCCATTGACCCCAAAACAGCAGAGCTTGTAGATAAGGGCTCAGTTGAGCTTGTTGGCGATAAATATGTAAGCGACGCAGTAGCCGCAATAGAAAGGATAGAAAAATAATGATTGATATTAAGTTTTTAAGAGAAAACCCTGATGTAGTTAAAAAGAATATTCAGAATAAATTTCAGGATAGCAAGCTTCCCCTTGTTGATGAGGTAATTGAGCTTGATAAGGAGCTTCGTGCTGCAAAGACAGAGGCTGACTCACTCCGTGCAGATGTAAACAAGCTTTCAAAGGAAATCGGCGGTCTTATGGCTCAGGGCAAAAAGGATGAGGCAGAGGCTGTAAAGGCAAAGGTATCTGCAGGTAAGGGCAGACTTGCTGAGCTTGAAAAGATGGAAGAGGAGCTTGGCGAAAAGGTTACCAAAATTATGATGACCATCCCCAATATCATTGACCCATCAGTACCCATCGGTAAGGATGACAGCGAAAATGTTGAGGTTACAAAGTACGGCGAGCCCGTAGTGCCCGATTTTGAAATTCCCTACCACACCGATATTATGGAGCGTTTCAATGGTATTGACCTTGACGCTGCGCGTAAGGTTGCAGGTAACGGCTTCTACTACCTTCAGGGCGATATTGCACGCCTTCATTCCGCTTGTATCTCCTACGCAAGAGATTTTATGATTGACAGAGGCTTCACATACTGTGTACCTCCCTTTATGATTCGTTCAGGCGTTGTTACAGGCGTTATGAGCTTTGCTGAAATGGACGCTATGATGTACAAAATTGAGGGCGAAGACCTTTACCTTATAGGCACAAGTGAGCACTCAATGATTGGTAAATATATTGACACTATCGTAGATGCAGATACCCTTCCTCACACCCTTACATCCTACTCACCCTGCTTCCGTAAGGAAAAGGGCGCACACGGTATTGAGGAGAGAGGCGTTTACAGAATCCACCAGTTTGAAAAGCAGGAAATGATAGTTGTATGTGAGCCCGAGCAGAGCCCCATGTGGTTTGATAAGCTGTGGCAGAATACAGTAGACCTTTTCAGAAGTATGGATGTACCTGTAAGAACACTTGAGTGCTGCTCAGGCGACCTTGCAGACCTTAAGGTTAAGAGCTTTGATGTTGAGGCATGGAGCCCCAGACAGAAGAAGTATTTTGAGGTTGGCTCCTGCTCAAACCTTGGCGACGCACAGGCACGCAGACTTAAAATCAGAATTAAGGATAAGGACGGCAAAAAGTACTTTGCTCACACCCTTAACAACACTGTTGTTGCTCCCCCCAGAATGCTTATCGCCCTTCTTGAAAATAACCTTAACGAGGATGGCAGCGTAAACATTCCCAAGAGCCTTCAGCCTTATATGGGCGGCAAGGAAAAGCTTGTTCCCGTTAAATAATTACTATTTAGAATTAAAGCACCTTTCGAGGTGCTTTTTCTTATATAATCCTATTATAATGTGCTTTTCTTTTGTGCATATTTCACCTTGTTTATTGTGCCTTAAAGTGCTAAACTCTCAAGTAATTTAAACATATAAGGTATATATTATGAAGAAGAAAAATTCTATGCTTGAGGGCAGCGTGTTAAAGAGCATTATTTTATTTGCTCTGCCTATAATGGTGTCATCACTCCTTCAGTATAACTACTCCTTTATTGACAATATAATAGTTGGCAGATACATAGATACAAATGCCCTTGCCGCAGTAGGCAG
>JAKSQR010000149.1 GCA_024404065.1 Clostridia bacterium
GGGTTAAACAGGTGCTTGAAGAACCATACAAACCTTGCTCTGAAGCTTGTATCTATTATTATGACCTCTTCATCTAATATCTTATTGCCCCTTGCATCTGTGGAAAGAGCCTTAACTCTGCAGCTTGATTTAAGATTACTAAGAGTAAAATCTGCACCCTTACCTTTAAGCTCATCATCTACAAACCACTGTACACTGCCCTTTGAGGGTACCTTTGCATGAAGCATAACGGTAGTGCCGTAGTCAAGCTTAATCCTGTCTGACGCCGGATTCTTTGTGATAACATTACCATTCTTTGTCATATTGTTAATAGGAGTCTGTGAAGTGGTGTGCTTATTATCACATATTGTTATGCCGTAAGAATAGGCGTAGCTGAAAAACTCTGCATAGTCATATACGCTCTCAAGACCATAATACTTATCAAGTGAAACAAGCTCCTTGAGTATGGTCTTTTCGTTATCCGTAAGCGTAGTGGATTTATTATAAATCTCAATAAGCTCAGCGGTGCTTTCGGTATTAAACTTACCTGCAAGGTAATACATATTGTTTATCTTTGTATCCCTTGCCTTTGATTTGCTTGTGACGGCTGAATCCTGATATTTCCTTGTAGTGTTACTGCAAACGGAGCTGAAGATTGAAAACATTACCTGATTTACGCCTTTTTTAACAACCATGGTGTTAAACTGTGTATCGCTAAGGTGAATGTTGGTATTAAGCCTTGGCTGATAAAGGGTCTGACCATCAATATTGAAATAGCAAAATCTGCTGGTGTAAACAGACTTAACCGTTTCGGGTAAAACAAACATACTTTGAGTAAGACCTATGGGGTAAACAACAAGCTCAGTAACATTATAATTATAAAGCACGTCATTTACTTCAGCAAAAATCTGGTTTTCAGGAGCAACCTGAAGTGATTTTACATATCTGCTGCCGCATCTGTTAAAGAGCCTTACAATATGATTTGCACAGGTGCTGTAGTTTGCTGCGGTTTTGCCTGCATAAGCGCCTATATTTATATTCCTGAGGTTTGGCAAATATGGGTCTGTGCCAAAAGAAATATCGTTATTTACAGTAAGACTTTCAATATATTGGTTGCTTATACTGCCACTGCAGGCTGATGTAATATTTGCGGGGATAGAAACGGAGCTTAATGTGTTTTTATCGGGGCAATGTACAAGTATTTTGCCGTTATAAAGTATGCCATCCATAGTGTAAAAGCCTACATCACCACTGCCGTGGGTTGCAATGGATGTAAGGTTTACACAGCCTGTAAAGGGTGAGCGCTTATCTGTAAGGCTGCGACAGCTGCTGTTAAGCTCAACATTGGCAATTTTACGGTTACCATAAAAGCTGTTGCCTGCTACTGCCTCAACAAAAGCAGGTGTAATATAGCTTATATCCTGCTTTGCAACAGGGTAGCAAATAAGAGTTTTTTCGTTAAAAAGCACTCCGTTTTCTGTGGTATATCCGCTTGTATTCAATGATGTAATACCCTCAAGTGCAGTAAATGCGGTAAAAATATTCTCATTACCGAAAGAGCATTTTACACCATTTGAAAGAATGATTGATTTTACAGTTTCATTATCGGCGGTGTATTTAGCATTATTTGCATCTGTATTGTTACCATTAAATTTACTTTTAATTACAGGGATAAGTGACTGCAGGGTAACGCTGCTGCCATTAAGCATTGCAGGCACAGTAATTTCGCTTTGCCCTTCATCAACAAAGCCCTTTATTACGGCTCTGCCGTTTTCAATATTATATATAAACGATACACTCTCTGCAGCAAAAATATTTGCAGGCAGTATAGCAAAAATAACCACAAGCAGGGTAAGTATAACTGCTGTTACCTTTCTGATAGATTTCATATAATTCACTCCTGTAAAAATATAGATACATTTTACCAAATTTTTCAAAAATTGCAATATGTTACTTTAATTGACAATATGTATCTTAATTGCTATACTCAATGTGGTGATATTATGTTTGATATTTTTGAAGGCATTCCCCTGCCACAATTAAATATATACTCTGAGTATGACTGCGGTGATGGTGCTTATATGGTAAGCTACCGCTGTGATGCTCAGGATTACTATGACTTTTGCAAAACCCTTGAAAAAGAAGGGTTTAAGCTATACCAGCAAAACGACATTGAAGATAATCTTTTCAGGGTATATTGTAAAGGCGTTTCGCTTTACATTCACTTCTCTGCCTTTGAAAAGCTTATGAGAATAACTGCAGAAAACAAGCCTGCGGACTACAAAACAGAGCCCCTTATCACAAGCACTCACCCTGTAAGCCTGTGGCAGTTTGAGGTAGACCATTCACTTATAGATTGCGGTATGTGCTACATTGTAAGGTGTGATGACGGCAGCTTTTTTGTAGTAGACAGCGCACACTATTTCTCCGTGCATGATGATGTGAGAATTATAAATTTCTTAAAGAAAATATCAGGTGAAGAAAAGCCGAGAGTTGCAGGCTGGTTTTTAACCCACGCCCATGATGACCATATTTGCAAATTTACCGATATTTTAAGATATCATAGCGATGAATTAACAATTGAGGCTCTTTACTATAACTTCCCTGTTGCTGACCATAAAGACGCCCATAACTGGGATAAAAACTATAAAAATCTGATAGCTGAGTTTGAAAATGCCCTTAGTGAAAATCCGCAGATAAAAAGGATAAAGCTTCACTCTGGTATGCGATTTTTCATCCGCAATCTTCAGTTTGATGTGCTTTGCACTCACGAGGATATTCACCCGAATGAGTTTACTGATTTTAATAACACATCTACCTGCGTTATGATGACAGCTTCGGGTAGTAAGGTTTGCTTCCCTGGTGACTGCAGTGCTCAAAGTGATAAAATATTGCTTGGCAGATACGACCGCACCCTTGAATGTGATGTAATGCAGATAAGCCACCACGGACATAGCGGACTTTCGCCTGAATTTTACCGCCGTGCAAAGGCTAACTGTGCCCTTTTCCCAATAACTCTGATAAAATATGATGAGGAATGGCCAAGGCAGGAGGCAAACTTTGAGGCGGTTAATATTGCATTGGAAGCACACATTGCATCAGAAGGCACAGTAGAAATTCCCCTGCCCTATAAATATAATCAGACCATTATTTACCCTGATGAAACCTTTGAGGATTTTACAGGCATAAAGCACCTTTGGGGTTATGAATATACTGACGAAAGAAAAGAATACCTGAGAAATAAATA
>JAKSQR010000015.1 GCA_024404065.1 Clostridia bacterium
AAAAAGGGCACTCCGTTTTTGGAGTGCCCTTTAATCTTGTTAAATTATTTAATCTTAACTATTACTTCACCGCAGGTAGGCTTCATACCATCTATAAATTCCTGTACTGCTGCAGCTGAAGGCATAGCCTCAGAGCAGCTGTGAGCAGAAACGAGCATTGATGCAGATGCGGTTGCAAATTCAAGTGCAGCAGCAACATCCTTGCCCTGAAGTAATGAGTAAATGAAGGCACTTGCGTAGCCATCGCCACCGCCGAAGCCCTTGAGCATTTTAACGGGGAAAATGTTTACCTTGTATGCAGAGCCGTCGTTAAGGTAGCAGTAAGAGCCTTCCTTACCGTGCTTGATTATAATAAGCTTTGCACCATAGCCAAACCAACGTGCTGCTGATTCCTCATCATTTGCACATTTGCCTTCAATAGCTTCTGTCAGGTCAAATTCCTCTCTTGAGCCAAGAATAATATCAGCATTCTTAGCAGCGATTGAATAGTAAAGTGAAATTTCATCAAAGTTTTTCCATGTGTAGCTTCTGTAGTCGATATCAAAAATAACTACAACACCATTCTTCTTTGCAAGGAAAAGTGTTTTAAGGGCAGCCTCTCTTGAGGGGCTTGCACAGAGAGCTGTACCTGAAATAACAACAGCCTTTGCCTGCTTGATGTACTCTTCGTCAACGTCGTCAACATCTACCATAAGGTCAGCAACGCCATCACGGTACATAAGAATGCTGCTCTCAGTAGGGGACTTGATTTCTGTAAATGTAAGACCAAGGTTTTCACCATTCTTACATCTTGAAACGTGAGAAACGTCAATGCCGTCCTTCTTGAAGTAGTTGATTACATAATCACCAAACTGGTCATCAGAAACCTTTGCAATAAAGCCGCACTTTGCACCAAGTCTTGCAAGGCCTACTGCAATATTAGCAGGTGAGCCGCCAACGTACTTGTTAAAGTTGCTGCTCTCTGAAAGAGGCTTGTTCATATCGGTAGGGTTAAAGTCAATAGCGATACGACCAATGGGAATTACATCAAGAGTTTTGTTTTCATCAAATTTAATGTAGCTCATTTTATACACACCTTTCGGTTCATTATTAGTAAGTTAATTAAAGAGTACCTTTACCTGCACAGCCAAAAATTTCAATGTGCTTCATTGCATTTTTGTAAGCGCCCTCAACCTCTGCTGCCTGTAAATCATAGTAGCCCTTTATTTCACCGTTTTCGTAGGCATTTCTTGCATTTAATTCTACACTATCAAAGGTAGCTGTTGCAATGTTAATTTTATGTATGCCAAGCTGAATGCACTTTCTGAAGTCATCAGGTAATATACCTGTGCCGCCGTGAAGTACAAGGGGAACATCCACCATAGAGGCTGTCTGCTCAAGAATATCAAATCTGAGCTTAGGAGTCTGTTTGTAGTTGCCGTGAGCATTGCCGATAGCAACTGCAAGTGCATCTACATTTGAAAGCTCAGCAAATTTCTTTGCTTCGTCAGGAGCAGTACAGTTAATGGCAATATTTTCACTGCCATCCTCGCTGCCACCAACACAGCCTATTTCACCTTCACAGTCAGCGTTGTATTTCTTTGCAAGCTCATTTACCTTTGCTGTTGTCTGAGCGTTTTCTTCAAAGGGGAGATGTGAGCCGTCAAACATAACACTTGTAAAGCCTATATCAAGAGCCTGACCGATTTTTTCAAAGGTCTTACCATGGTCAAAGTGTACAGCTACGGGCATACTGCAGTTTTTTGCTGCTGCAACCATAAGTGGACCAATTACCTCAAGGGGGCTCTGTTTAAGCCTTACCTCAGCAATCTGAAGTATAGCAGGGCTCTTTGTTTCTTCTACTGCTTTAAGTACACCCAGCACCATTTCCATATTTGCTACGCTGAATGAACCTACTGCATATTTGCCTTCCTTTGCTTTAGCCAGCAGAGGACTCATTTTTACCAGTGGCATCTGTATTCACCTTCCTGTAATATACTAAGGCACAAATAAGGCTTGTAAGGGGTAATGTAAGCAGCATACCCATACTGCCTGCAAGTGCCTGCAGAATTTCTGCAATAATTTTTTCTTTATTTATAACCTGCTGAATATTTGCGTTATAAGAGATAAGAAGAAGCACGCAGGTCAGGTTGCTTCCTATGTATGCAAGCACAAGGGTATTTGCCATTGTGCCCATCATATCACGGCCAATTGTAAAGCCGGATTTCATCAGCTCTTTTGGTGTAATATCAGGTGATTTAAGCTTAAGCTCATAAAGTGATGAGGATATGGACATACTTACGTCCATTACAGCACCAAGAGCGCCTACTATAATCATAGCAAAAATAATTGCTTTCATATTTATAGGATTGCCAGGGTAAAGCTGATATAAATAAATGCTTTCTTCATCAAGCAAGCCACTCATATTAAGCACAAGGCTTGTTAAAACGGTAATAATACCGGCACATGCTACGCCACTCATACAGCCTATGCAGGCGCAAAGTGATTTCTTATTGTATCCGCTTATCATAGCTAATGTGGATACCGTCATAAACAGGCAGCACAGCACTGACCAGAAATAAATATTTTTATCGTTAAGTATTGCAGGCACAAGCACCAGAAATACTGCCATACAGGTAACTGCAAGCGAAACAATGGTTTTTACGCCCTGCATTTTAGAGAATACAACTACAAGTATGCAAAAAATTGCAAGCAAAAATAAAAGGGGAGTTATACGCACATAATCGCCAAAGTAGTATTCTCTTACTCCGTCGTTGTCGTACTGCTCTATAAGCACCTTATCGTTTTCTCTTACCTCTCTTGGTGAGAAAGCGTAGGATTTATCTATTTCCTGCTTAACCTCTTCAGTAACACCTCTGTATTCACCATTAAGGAAAAGTGCGCTGAAAGTTACAGTTACAATTTCGTTTTCGCCGGTTATATTTTCTTTTTTTACATCGGTAACTCTTATTACCTTTGCTTTTATAGTATTGCCCTGCATCTGACCCTTGAAAACTGTGCCGTCACCTACAATATATGTGTAGGCGGCAAATACGAGAATCAGGGAAACTATAAGGGTAATTATCTGACTTATTGTCTGCTTTTTCATAATTATAACCTGATTAACCAATATTTAAGTTATTATATCATAGTGTAAATTATACTGCAATATTATATAAGCAAAATAAAAAGAAAAAAGGCACTGCTTTTTGAGCAGTGCCAAAGATTTTTTAGTTAAACATAAGAAGCAGGAAGCCAGCTGCAACAGCTGAACCGATAACACCTGCAACGTTGGGACCCATAGCGTGCATAAGAAGGAAGTTTGTAGGATTGTACTTTCTACCCTCTGTCTGAGATACACGTGCTGCCATGGGAACAGCGGAAACACCTGCTGAACCGATAAGGGGATTAATCTTACCACCGGTAATAATGTAAAGAAGCTTACCAAGAAGAAGACCACCAACGGTTGAGAAGCAGAATGCCATAAGACCAAGAACAACGATTTTAATTGTGTTCCACTTAAGGAAGTCAATACCGTTTGCAGTAGCACCTACAGTTACGCCAAGCATAATTGTAACGATGTTTGTAAGTGCATTCTGAGCTGTATCACTGAGTCTTTCTGTAACACCGCATTCCTTAAAGAGGTTACCAAGCATAAGGAAACCGATAAGGGGAGCAGCATCAGGAAGGATAAGAGCTACGATTGTGAAAACAGCGATGGGGAAGATAATCTTCTCAGTCTTAGAAACCTCTCTTAACTGCTTCATTTCTACCTTACGCTCTTTTTCTGTTGTAAGCAGCTTCATAATAGGAGGCTGAATAAGAGGAATAAGAGCCATGTAAGAGTAAGCAGCAAGGGCTATAGGTGCAAGCAGGTGACCTGCAAGCTTAGATGCAACAAGGATTGCGGTAGGACCGTCAGCACCGCCGATAATTGCAATTGAAGCAGCTTCGTTTGGTGAGAAACCAAGAACAATAGCAACAACGAATGCAACATAAATACCAAGCTGTGCAGCAGCACCAAGAAGAAGGCTGATGGGGTTTGCAAGAAGGGGACCAAAGTCTGTCATTGCACCGATGCCAAGGAAAATAAGGCAGGGGAAGATAGAGCTCTTAACACCGCAGTAGATAAGTCTGAGTACGCCTGTGTGGTACCAAACTTCGTTAGGGTCTACTACTACGCCTTCAGCGTGCATAAGGTTTAAGGGGTCAGCCATAAGTCCTGTATCAGGCATATTGGCAAGAAGAATGCCGAATGCAATGGGAACAAGGAGCAGTGGCTCAAATTTTTTACCTATTGCAAGGTAAAGGAATACAAATGAAACAAGGATCATAACAACATTCTGCCACATCATATCGCCGATGATAGCCTGAATGCCTGAGCCCTCCCATATTCCTTTTAATACTTCAAGAATCATATTGCTAAGTCCTCCTTAACCGATAACAGCGAGAACTGAGCTTGTATCTACAGTTGAGCTCTTCTGTACAAGTATCTGCTTAACAGTACCATCACAGGGAGCAACAATTTCGTTTTCCATCTTCATAGCTTCAAGAATCATAAGAACGTCGCCTGACTTAACAGCCTGACCAACGGAAGCGCTAACGGAAAGAATTGTGCCGGGCATAGGAGCTATAACCTGAGCACCTTCTGATACAGCAGCGTTTGCTGCGGGTGCAGCAGGAGCAGCGGGTGCTGCGACAGGTGCTGCAGCTACAGGAGCAGCTACGGGTGCATCAGCAACAGCAGTGATAACAGCTTCGGTTTCTTCAACCTCTACCTCATAATTTTTACCATTAAGGGTTACTACATATTTCATAATTACTTTTCCTCCATTAACTTAATAGACTTAAATGCAAGTCTGTTGAGTGGGATACCACTTTCGTTACTAACTATTGCCATAATAACAGCTGCTGTTGATTCATCAACATCTACAAGGTCAAGGCTGCCTGCTGACTGACCAGCGGGAAGGGGAACACCTGCAGGTGCCTGAGCGGGTGCTGCATTTACGGGTGCAGTGTTATCTGCTGTTTTCTTCTTTGTGAAAACTCTGAGAACTTTGGAAAGTAATATAATAAGTACAGCAAGCAGGGCGAGCTCTGCAAGAACAACGCAGATACCAACAAGTGAAACTGAAAGAGCTTCCATTATTGACATTTCGTCTGCCTTGTGACCCATTTCAACCCAGATGCCTAAGTTATAAATGTTCATCATATCTTAACCCTCAACTTTCTTGATTGAGTAGGTGAAGGTGTTCTTCTTTCTCTGCTCACGCTTTTCAAAGAAAGCTTCTGCCTGAGTGGGGAATGCGATGTAGCTGAGTACATCCTCATCGCATGTAGCTCTGTCACCAAGGTAAGCCTTTGCTTCGGGGATACCGGGCTCAAGAGTATCAGCAAATCTGCCTTCATAAGGCTGACCGCCTTCAAGAACCTTTGCCTGAAGCTCTTTGTTTACTTCGCCGGGAGCTCTGCCGTATTCGCCCTTAAGGTAGTTCTTGATTTCCTTAGTTACGTTCTTATATCTTTCGCCTGCAAGTACGTTAGCTGTTGCCTGAACGCCTACCATCTGGCTAAGGGGAGTAACAAGGGGAGGATAACCCATATCCTCACGAACTCTTGGAGTTTCAAGAAGAACTTCATCAAGCTTATCAAGCTTATTCTGAGCAGTAAGCTGAGCAACAAGGTTTGAAAGCATACCACCGGGAATCTGATAAACAAGAGCGTCTGTCTGAGTACCCATAACAACGGGGTTAAGCATACCGTTCTTAAGAGCTTCGTTTCTGTAGGGCTTGAAGAAATCGTTGATTTCCTTGCATACTGCAGCATCTACAGGTACGTCATAACCATACTGCTTAAGTGTGTAAAGCATTGTTTCGGTAGCAGGCTGTGATGTACCACCTGAGAAGCAGGAGATAGCTGTATCAATTACATCTGCACCAGCTTCAACGCACTTGAGAAGTGTCATAAAGCCAAGGCCTGTTGTTGAGTGTGTGTGTACAACGATAGGAACCTTAACGTTCTCTTTAAGAGCCTTAACAAGGTCATAGCCTTCCTTAGGGCTCATAATGCCTGCCATATCCTTAATACAAATGCTCTGTACGCCAAGAGCTTCAATCTCTTTAGCAAGCTTTACATAGTTTTCAAGGTTATGAATGGGGCTGAGTGTGTAGCAGATAGTGCCTGATGCGTGTGCACCATTCTTAAGTGTTTCGTCAACTGCTACTTCAATATTTCTTACGTCGTTAAGAGCGTCAAATATACGGATGATATCAATACCGTTTTCAATGCTCTTCTTAACAAACATACGTACTACATCATCGGGGTAGTGCTTGTAACCAAGAAGGTTCTGACCTCTGAGAAGCATCTGAAGCTTTGTGTTAGGGCAAGCAGCCTTAATCTTGCGCAGTCTCTCCCATGGGTCTTCATCAAGGTAACGGAGGCAGGAGTCAAATGTTGCTCCGCCCCAGCACTCAAGTGAGTAGTAGCCTGCCTTATCAAGAGTTTTAAGAATTGGCTCAAACTCTGAGAAAGGCATTCTGGTTGCGATAAGTGACTGGTTAGCGTCACGAAGTACGGTTTCAGTAATATTTACCTTTGCCATAATCTTTTCCTCCTGTATCAGAAATCGATTTTTGAAGCAATGTAAGCTTCAAGATCGTCAATTTTAATTCTTTCCTGCTGCATGGTATCTCTGTCTCTTACAGTTACACAACCGTCTTCAACTGAGTCAAAGTCGTATGTAATGCAAAGGGGAGTACCAATTTCGTCCTCACGGCGGTATCTTTTACCGATTGAGCCTGTTTCATCAAAGTCAACCATAAACTTCTTCTGAAGCTTTTCATAAACCTCAAGGGCGTTATCGCTGAGCTTCTTTGAAAGGGGAAGAACTGCTGCCTTAAAGGGAGCAATTGCAGGGCTTAAATGAAGAACAACTCTTACATCATTCTTTTCTGCATCTATAACCTCTTCGTCATAAGCTTCGCAAAGAAGAGCAAGTACAGTTCTGTCAAGACCATAAGTTGATTCTATGATGAAGGGGATAAACTTTTCATTTGTTTCAGGGTCAAGGTACTCAAGGTTCTTACCGCTGTATTCCTGATGGCGGGTAAGGTCAAAGTTTGTTCTGTTGTGTGTACCGTTGATTTCACCCCAGCCGAAGGGGAAGAGGAATTCTATATCACAAGCAGCCTTTGCATAGTGAGCAAGCTTTTCGTGGTCGTGGAATCTGAGGTGATCCTCAGGAATACCAAGGTCCATAAAGTACTTGCGACCATACTCCTTGAAGTAATCGTAAAGGTCGCTGTCTGTGCCTTCCTTACAGAAGGTCTGGAATTCCATCTGCTCAAATTCTATTGTTCTGAATGTAAAGTTACCGGGAGTGATTTCATTTCTGAAAGCCTTACCAATCTGACCGATTGAGAAGGGGAGCTTTGCTCTCATAGTACGCTGTACATTCTGATAGTTTACATATTCACCCTGTGCGTTTTCAGGACGAAGGTAAATAACAGATTTTGAATCCTCAGTTACACCTCTGTGTGTGGAGAACATAAGGTTAAACTCTCTGATGTCAGTGAAGTTATGCTTACCGCAGTGAGGGCAGGGAATTGAATGAGCCTTGATGTACTCAAACATTTCAGCCTTTGTCATGCCGTCTGCATGTGCATCAGGATCAAAATCATCAATAAGGTTATCTGCTCTGTGACGCATCTTACATTCTTTACAGTCAAGAAGAGGGTCAGAGAAGCTTGCTACATGGCCGCTTGCTTCCCAAACTCTGGGGTGCATAAGGATGTCAGCATCAACTTCGTAGCTGTTCTTTCTTTCCTGAATAAATCTCTTGCGCCAGGAATCCTTTACATTGTTTTTCATTCTTGAACCGAGGGGGCCGTAGTCCCAGGTGTTTGCAAGACCACCATAGATGTCGCTACCTGCAAAAATGAAGCCTCTGTTTTTGCAAAGTGCAACGATTTTTTCCATGGATTTATCTTCGTTTCTCATAAAACAACCTTCTCCCGCATTATAAATTTTGACGCTAATATAATATATAATTATATATGCAAAGTCAATGCACTAATCTTACAAAAAAGTTCACAAAATAACCCATAAATTGGCATTTATATAACACAATTTAACGCCTTGTCACAATATGTTGATATATGCGGACTGCAAGGGAGCGAAGAAAGTCGGCCTGCAAGCCCTATGATATAGTCAAAAAACAAAAAACCAGATAATAAAAAAACAGCCGACTCCCGAAGGAATCGGCTGTGAAGTTTTAATAAGGTTTTGAATTAATAACCAACGAATGCATCGTGGTAAATTGTTGACCAGAGAACCCAAACCTTCTTGCCGCTCATGTAGTATGAGTCGTCAACAAGTGAGTCTGAACCTGCTGCTCTGCGGAAACCAGCCTGCTTAAGAGCCTGTACGTAGAGGTTAGCCTGTTCTTCGCTCTTGAACTGAATTGTGTTCTTTGTCTTAACTTCGCTTCTGGGGTATGTGAGCTTAGTGAGCTGACCCTTAACGAAGCCTGTGCACCACCAATACTGACCCCAAGGTCTTGTGAATGCCTTCTTATATTCGCCGTTGCCGCCCTTACAATAGTAGCAATCAAGCTGCATGTAAAGCCAGTCTGTGGGATCTGCTACCTTAAAGTGGTTAAGGTCACCTGTGTTGCCTGTGTATTCATCTACATCACATGTGTAAACACCGATTTCAGCACCGTAAAGAAGGTAACCATACTGACCCTTCCAGAGCTGAATCATCCAGATTTTGTCTTCATACTTGAACTTAAGACGAACCTGGTCAATGTACATAGCAGCAACTGATGCCCACTTATCGTACATTTCGTTGTAACCAGTACCTCTCTGCCAGTTATCCTTATCGTCACAGTAGTAGTAACCGTCACTTGAATATCTGTAACCAGCAACTGAACGGTCTGCGTCATCACCAATCATATAGCCTACGAAACCTGTTGATTCAGTAGTGCCATTCTTTTTGGTTGTGGTTGTTTCGGTTGTTGTTTCACCCTTTTTGGTGGTTGTTGTTGCCTTAGTAGTTGTTGTTTCACCCTTTGCAGTTGAAGCAGCATCCTTAAGAGTTGTTGTAATTGTGTTCTGAACCTTAGTAATTGCATTGTTGATTACTGAGGTCTGACCTGCTGCATCAGTAACGATAGCAACTGTGTTGCCCTGTTCGTCAACTGAAACGGAGGTGTCTTCGGGAGCGTACTCAATATAATCCTCAACGGGATAATATTCGTCGTTCTCTGTGTTTTCAACTGAAGCTACAGTTGTGTCTTTTGCGGGTTCATTTGCGTCGCCCTTTCTGAGTACTGCAACACCAACGCCTGCACCAGCGATGATTACTACAGCAAGTACAGCAGAAATTACGATTGCGAGTGTACTTTTGTTCATACTTATATCTCCTTTTTTGATTTACAAGTTTATCTTACATCCTGCCATACATAGATAACGTCCTTGCCATATTGCTTAACGGTATCTTTTATGGTTGGATTAAATGTACTGACTTTTGTGAAACCGTTTTTTATCATTGCATTCACGCAAAGGGTTGCTTGTTCCTCTGTTTTGAATGTAATACGGTTCAGAATTCTTAATTCATTTGAGCTTTTTCTATTTCTCAGCTGACCATCAACATATCCGGTTTCCCACCAATGGAGGGCATACTTTCTTGTTAACTGAGGTGTGTAAATGCCATCTCCGTTTTCGTCCCAGAGTATGGTCATTTCCATATTAAGCCAATCTTCTTTTGCTGCACAGTCATATTGACCGATTGCAGACACTTTGTTTGCTTTTCTTGTGTATAATCCTACTTCTCCGCCAACTGTACCAACTTCGCCAGAAATATACTGACCCTTCCACAGCTGGAGCATATACGATTTACCTTCGTAATCAAATTTAATTCTTGTGGTCTCAATGCTGAAGTCGATAAGCTTTGCGCCCTCATCATAAAGCACATTATAACCAAAGTTTCTCTGAATACAGTCATCGGCAGTATCGTTGTTATATATGAAGTCTTTAAGTCCTATGGTATCATAGCCCATATTGTAAAGACCGGAAAAGTACATATCCTTAGGAAGCTCTGAGGTAGCAATTGTTGTGCCAACTTCAGGGGCTTTGCCTTTTTCAACATCCTCTATTACAGGCACGGTAACATCGTTTTCAACCACTACTTTAGCAGTAGAGCCGTTATTGGCTGTTACAGTCTGCTTAACAGTAGTTGTTACTTTGTTTACTGCTGTTGTAATCTGCTCCTGAATTGTGGTTATAGCCTGCTGAGTGGTTGCCTCAGCTGAAGGCTCTGTAATTGTAAGTGATATGGTCGGAGCTTCTGTTGCTTCGCTTTCACTTATGTTACCTGAGCTTTCTTCAGGGGCAGGGGATATAGCTTTTTTAGCTTTTATTCCAAGGATAGTGGATACAACCACAAGGCAAACTGCAATAACCGCAATAAAAGCTATTATTGCACCAGAGCCTTTTTTCATAGCTGATATCCTCACTTGATATTTAGTTTTAGTCCTGCCACAGGGCAGGGTAGTGGTGGAGATGGCGGTAATCGAAACCGCGTCCGAAAAACCTTTGCAGGGACTTTCTACGAGTGTATCTTACCTTTTAACATTCCCTCCCTCAGACGCCGGTAATCGGGCTTAAGAGTTCAGTAGGCGAATTATACCTGACAGGTTATTCGTCATCACCTGTTCATGTGCACTGCTGATCGACGCCTCTTATGTGGCCGCAGTACTCCACACAGAGACGGCTGCTTAATTAAGCAGCAAGAGCAACTGTATTGTTGTCGTTTATTTTTAAGTTTACGGATTTTATAGTGGTCCCGCCCCACTACTCGCTTATCCGGGCTCGGATTCCCCGTCGAAATCCTTTCATCCCCATATATTATTTAAGTCGTACAGAGCGTTCTATATTTCGCTGAGCTTCTTTCTTTGCGGCAACCTCACGCTTGTCGTAAAGCTTTTTACCCTTGCAAAGTCCGATTTCCAGCTTTGCTCTGCCGTTCTTGAAATAAACGCTTAATGGAATAATTGTAAGACCATCCTGCTTTGTCTTGGCATAAAGCTGCCTGATCTCCTTTTTGTGAAGGAGTAATCTTTTAACTCGCATAGGGTCTCTGTTAAATATATTACCCTGTTCATAGGGGGATATATGCATACCATGTACAAACATTTCGCCCTCTTTTACAGAGCACCAGGCATCTTTAAGATTGATTTTGCCCTGCCTGATTGATTTTACCTCTGTACCAAAAAGCTCTATGCCTGCTTCAAGTTTTTCCAGAACGAAATATTCGTGATATGCTTTTTTGTTTTGTGCTACAGGCTTGATGCCTTCGTTTTTGCCCATCACGTTTTCCTTTCTGAAATTCTATAAATAAGTATTGGGTTTAGCTGATTTTGTTGCACAAAATATTGTATTTATTTTGCATTTTTTGAAGTATATGTTCTTTTCTTTGCGTAAAAGTCTCTTTTTGCCTTTTTCATCTCTGCTTCTTTTTTAGCAGCAGCTGCCTTCTTAGCCTTTACATTGGCAAGGGGCTTGCTCTTTTTAGGCTTGGAATCCTTCTTCTTTTCTTTACCTAAATCAGGATTTTCTTTATATAAAACTATTGTACCACCTATAACCTGAATTACCTCACTCTGAGTCTTTTCAGCAAGCTGATTTGCAAACTCTCTTGGTGTTTCAGGAGCGGAATCAAGTAATACCTTTATCTTTATAAGTTCTTTTGTTCTGAATGAATCCAAAGTCTGCCTGATAAGGCCATCGGACATACCGCCCTTGCCTATCTGAAATTCAGGCTCAAGCTTATTAGCCTGTGCTCTGAAGCCGGCTCTTTCTTTACCTGTCATATATTATTCTCCGATTTTTTCTGCAAGCTTGCGAAGTGCTCTGCCTCTGTGGCTTATAGCATCTTTTTCTTCAGATGTAAGCTCTGCAGTTGTCTTTTCGTAATTATAGTCTTTTGCAAGGAAGAGGGGGTCGTAACCAAAACCGTTTTCGCCCTTAGGCTCATAACCGATTCTGCCTTCAACTTCGCCTCTTACTACATATTTTGTACCGTCAGGATATACAAGGCAGACTGCACTTACAAAGCGGGCAGTTCTGTCCTCATCAGCTACGCCCTCAAGATTTTTAAGCAGAAGGGCATTGTTTGCTTCATCATTGCCGTGACCACCTGAGTACCTTGCACTGTAAACACCGGGCTCACCATTAAGGTAATCTACCTCAAGACCGCTGTCATCTGCAATACAGGGGTATCCTGTTTCTTTGCAGCCGCTCTCTGCCTTTATAAAAGCATTCTCCTCAAAGGTTGTGCCTGTTTCTTCAGCATCTGTAAGCTCAAAGCCTAATTCCTCAGCAAGGTGAATGTTTATACCAAGAGGGCCAAGAATTCTGCAAAGCTCATCTCTCTTTTTAATGTTGTGGGTGGCAACAATATAATCCATAAATCAGTTTTCCTCTTTTTCTTTAGCCTCAAAAAGGCTTTCTGCAAAGTCCTCAGGAATGAAGGGACGCATATCATCAATGCCTTCGCCTACACCGATAAACTTAACGGGTACTTTAAGGTCATTCTTAATGGCAAGTACAACACCGCCTTTTGCAGTGCCGTCAAGCTTTGTAAGGATAATACCTGTGATTTCGGCGCAATCCATAAATTCCTTTGCCTGGTTTACCGCATTCTGACCGGTTGTAGCATCCAATACAAGCAGAATTTCTCTGTCAGCGTAGGGGAGCTGTCTGTCCATAACACGGTATATCTTATTAAGCTCATCCATCAGGTACTTCTTGTTGTGAAGTCTGCCTGCTGTATCGCAAATAATAATGTCAGCATTTCTTGCTTTGCCTGCTTCAATAGTATCATAAACTACAGCTGCAGGGTCAGCGCCTTCCTTGTGCTTAACTATATCTACATCTGCTCTGTCAGCCCATATCTGAAGCTGGTCAATAGCGGCAGCTCTGAAGGTATCAGCTGCACCAAGGATAACCTTTTTGCCTTCACTCTTGAACATAGCAGCAAGCTTGCCGATTGATGTTGTTTTACCTACACCGTTTACACCAATTACAAGTATAACGGAGGGTACGGTAATCATATCAACCTCCTGACCGCCTGAAAGAATATCAGAAACAATATTCTGTATTTCCTTCTTAACGTCACTTGCTTTGTGAAGGTTCTTTTTGAATACTATATCTCTGAGCCTTGAAACAATCTCTTCAGCTGTGTTTACGCCAACATCAGCCATAATGAGTATCTCTTCAAGGTCCTCATAGAATTCGTCATCTATTTCGTTTTTGCCATAAAGGGCTGAGTTGATAGCACCTGACATATTGTCACGGGTCTTTTTCAGTCCTCTGTTCAGTTTATTAAAAAATCCCATTACTGCTCCCTGGCATTCTTCATAATATTCTCTACTACTTTACGTAGTGCGCTGTCTTTTTCTACAAGAGGCGCTGTCTTTTCAATAGCATAGTGAATAGCGGTTCTGTCTCTGCCACCAAAATATTCACTGATATCCTGCTGAGTAAGCTCTGTGCATTCTCTTATACAGTAGATTGCAATCTGTCTTGCCTTTGCAGTTTTAGCATCCTTTTTCTTAGAACAAAGGTCCTCCACGGGAACACTGTATGTTCTTGATGTTTCTGCAATCAGCTTTTTAACAAGCTCATCAACGGGCAGGCCTTCACTTGCAAGGTCCTTGATAGCGCTCTGAGCCATAGCAATGCTGATAGATGTGCCTTCAAGATTAACAAGGGCATGAATCTTTTTAACAGCACCCTCAAGCTGACGGATGTTTGTTTTTACCTTTTCTGCTATATATTCAACTACATCCTGAGGAATATCAAAGCCAAGGCTTGCAGCCTTACGCTGAATGATAGCCATTCTTGTTTCAAAGTCAGGTGCTGAAATATCAGCGATTAAGCCTGATTCAAGACGGGTGCGGATTCTTTCCTCAAGGTTTGAAATCTCTTTTGGTGCAACGTCAGATGTTACTACTATCTGCTTGCCATCTGCGGTAAGTGCATTGAATGTATGGAAAAACTCTTCCTGTGTCTGCTGCTTACCTGCAATAAACTGAATGTCATCAAGAAGAAGGATATCACAGTTTCTGTATCTGTCATGAATATAGTTCATATTCTTTGTTCTGATACCTTCAACAATCATATTTACAAAGTCTTCACCACGGGTAAACATGATGTTTGCATCAGGAGTTTTTTCAAGTATGTAGTTTCTGATAGCACACATGAGGTGAGTTTTGCCAAGACCTGATGAGCCGTAAATGTAAAGGGGATTGAAATCTCCGCCTGGCTTTTCAGCAGTAGCTTTTGCAGCCTGATAGGCAAATCTGTTTGATGGGCCTACAACAAAGCTGTCAAATGTGTTGCTTTCTGTGCCTGATACAGTTTTATCGGGGGCAGTGTTGGTGGTATGAATTGTAGCAGTTGCTACTTCAGGGTCTACCATTACTATCTCAGCATCAAAGCCAAGTACAGTTTTAACTGCATCTCTTAAATTCTGACCAAACTGCTTTTCAATTGTTGTTCTTTTGAATTCGCTTACGGCAAGCTCAATCTTTTCACCATCAAAGCTTACTATTTCAATAGGAGCGAACCATATATTGTAAATAACATCTGAGTTAAGTGAGCGTCTTAATTCGTCACAAACCAGATTCCACATTTCATTGATGGATTCCATGTATTTCTCCTCAGTCTATTCAAAATTAGTGCATAGCAAAAAGCGATAATTTCAGGTGACAATACTACACACTATCCCATATTCCAATGAAATATAACACAAAGGCTTCAATTTTTCAAGCGGAAATGCAAAATATTTTGGAATATTTTTATATAAGCAAAAAGTTATTGACAATTTATTAATTTTATATTATAATCTGTGTTCCGAGGGGCTATGGGTTAATTATGCCCATTTTCCCGTAAGTTCAAAATTAGGCCAAGGCTATGGGTAAAGCCGGCTTGATTCTATAACTCAACAGTGAACGGAGGTACAAAAGTTATGAAAAGAACTTATCAGCCCAAAAAGCGTCATCGCAAGATGGAACATGGTTTCCGCAAGAGAATGTCAGACAGAAACGGCCGCAAGGTTCTTGCTCGTCGCAGAGCAAAAGGCAGAAAGCAGCTTAGCTACTAATTAGCAGGATATGTCTGATGTAGTCACCTTAAAACAGAATACAGACTTTCACCGTGCGTATGGCAGGGGCAAATCAAAAGCTTCTTCCGTATTGGTGACATACGCTGTAAAAAACAGGTGCAGGTGCTGCCGTGTTGGTATTACCACATCCAAAAAGATTGGCAGCGCAGTAGAGAGAAACAGATGCCGCCGTATTATACGGGCGGCTTTCTCTGCTATGAGGGGCCAGTGTGTTGGTGGCTATGACATCGTTTTTGTTGCAAGAGCAAAAACAAAGCACGTTAAAACCCAGGATGTCCAGAGGGTAATGTATGAGCAGCTTACAGCCCTCGGTGTAATTAAAACAGAAAACGGGGAAAAAGAAGATGAAACAGTTTCTTCTTAAAGGTATCAGAATTTACAGAAAACATATTTCCCCTCGTCTTCCGCCTATGTGCAGGTATTACCCAACCTGTTCTCAGTATGCTTTAGAGGCAATAGAGGTGCATGGTGCCCTTAAAGGCACTGCACTTACTACATTGCGTCTTATGAGGTGTAACGTGTTATTTCCCGGTGGCTATGATCCGGTGCCACCTAAAAAGAAGAAAAAAATCGGAGGAAAATAATGGAATCATTATACGTCATTTTAGGTAAGCCTTTTGGCCTGGTTATGAGAGCCCTTCTCAGTATGGGCATCACTAACTATGCTTTACTGATTGTAATTGTTACACTCATTGCAAGGCTTATTATGATCCCTTCATCAATTGGTCAGCAAAAAGGTATGGCCAAAACACAGCGTATGCAGGCTAAGATCCGCAAGATTCAGGAAAAGTACGCTGGTGACCAGAGAAAGATTCAGGAAGAAACTCAGGCTCTTTATCAGAGAGAGGGCTACAACCCCATGAATGCGGGCTGCGCTCCCTTACTTGTTCAGTTTATAGTTCTTTTTGGTCTTATCGGTGTTATCTGGTATCCTCTCACAAACTTCCTCAATATTCAGGAAAACTACAGAGAGATTCTTATTGAAGCAGCAAAATTCTTAAAGTACCAGGCACCCCTTAAGCAGGAAAGATTCTTTGAGCTTGTTGTTATTGAGCACATTGCTGATATTCAGGCTAATAAGGCAGCTATCATTGCATCCGGCATTAAGCTTGATACAATTCCCGAAGCAGTATTCAATAATATTGCAAAGGTTGACTTCACAGCTTTTGGTATTCCTCTTGGCATAGTTCCAAAGGAAGTAAAGTTTGGTGAACAGTATTCAATCGTTTGGGCAATTCCTGTTATTTCCACAATTACAACTTTAGGTTCAAGCCTTTACTCCACCATTAAGCAGAAAAAGAGTGGTGGTGCCGCAGGTCAGGCTGCAGCTTCAATGGGCTGTATGACAGTAGGTATGGCAGCTATGTCACTTTATTTCGTAGTAAGCTACCCCGCAGGTATCGGTGTTTACTGGATTGTTTCCGGTTTACTCGGTCTTGCTTCCACAGTTATTATCGGTCAGCTTTACTCACCCAAAAAGGTGCTTGCCAGAGTAATGGTAGATGAAACTATTGAAAGACGTTCCAGAGAGAACAACATTAAATTAGTACACAACAAAGAAGATAAATAATCAGGTGGTGAAATTTCTTGATTAAAGAGGTATTCGGCACTGGCGAAACAGTCGTAGAAGCTACTGAAAAAGCAAAAGCAGAGCTTAACGCTCCCGAAGATGCAGACGTAGTAGTTGAAGTTGTTGAGCAGCCTAAAAAGAAAACTCTTGGCCTTTTTGGTGGTTCACCCGCTAAGGTAAGAGCTTATTATGAATACGAAGAAGATAAGTTTACCAAGGTAAAGGCTTACATCACAGTAATTCTTGAAAATCTTGGTATAGAAGAAAGTGAAATCACTGTTAAGGAAGAGGGCGAAGATCTTCGCATCAGCATCAGCTGTGGTGATGATTACGGCTCAGTAATCGGCAGAAGAGGCGAAACACTTGATGCTATCCAGTATCTTGTACGTCTTGTAGTTAACAGAGATCACGATGAATACAAGCATGTTTCTATCAATGTAGGCAACTACAGAGAGAAGAGAGAGGCTACTCTCAGAACTCTTGCAAAGAAAAATGCTTCCAAGGTAAGAAAGTATGGCAGAAATGTTGTACTTGAGCCAATGAACCCCTACGAGCGTCGTATTATCCACACAACCATTCAGGAAATTGAAGGTGTTACATCTCATTCAGTAGGCAGTGATGATGACCGTAAGGTTGTTATTACTCTTGAGGATGGTGTTAAGCCCCTCAACGGTGGTAATGGTGGCTACAACAAGGGCCGTGGTGGTTACAATAAAAAGCGTGGCGGTAAGAGCTATGATAATTACTCTGCTCCTGCTGCTCCCTCAAGAGAACCCAGAAAAGATTTCAGCGGTTCACTTTACGGCAAAATTGAAGCTCCCAAATCAGAGGACTGATAAATTAAACGACCTGCCAGGCGGCAGGTCGTATTTTTTAACTATTCTTATTTGTTAAGTCTGCGTAAGTATCTGAATCCGTTTTGCTTCAGCCAGCTGTCATATTTATCATAGTCAGGCATTACTTTATAAATCTCATCATAAAATCTTTTTGAGTGATTCATTTCTTTAAGGTGGCATAATTCATGCACCACAACGCTGTCCATTACCTCAGGGGGCATAAGCACAAGCAATGCACTGAAATTCAGATTTCTTTTAGATGAGCAGCTGCCCCATCTTGTTTTAGGGGTTTTGATTGAAATGTTATTGTAGGTAAGCCCCATAAGCTTTGCATAATACTCCACACGAGGGGGTATTATTTTTTTTGCCTTTTCGGTGAATTCTTTTAATTCAGCATCTGTGTAGGGGATTGCTTCACCTCCATCACAGGAGTTTACCTTTGCAAGTGTTTTTTCAATCCAATCCGATTTTGACTCTACAAATTTTTCTATATCTCTCAGCTTCATACTTTTAGGCACTCTTAAGGTAAGCTTGCCATCAGGTCTTATGGACATAGAAATAGTTTTGCGGTCACTTCTGATTATATCCGGGTTATATTTCATAATACTATATATAATATATTTTCTTTATATTTGTGGTTCTCCGCCAAAAAGCTCTTTTTCGTGATTTTTCTGCTTGTTGAAGAAATAAACCTGACCGCCTTCATTACCGCAGATTACAGATGATTTACCATCAACGTAAACATAAGCAGCGCCATTTTCGGCAGCATAGGCGGAGTAGTGCCTGCCCTTTACTGCATCAGCGTATTCGGGCCATCTGCCACCTTCAAAGTGAGGGCAGCTTGAATAGGGTAAGAAGCCAAGGCAGTCAACAAACATAAATTCGCCATCATCACAGTCGTCATAGCCTTCACTGAACCAGCACATCATACCACTGCTGTAGCCACTCATTACAGTACCTTTTTCAAAGGCTTTTTTCAGAGCAATATCAGCGTGAGTTGACCTTATTGTATCCATAAGAAATTTAAGATTACCACCGCCAACATAAATTATATCAGCGCTGAGTATTTCTTTTTCAATCTCTTCATAAGCAGGATTTTTTGTAAGGTACATTATGCTAACATTACAGCCCAGAGCAGAGTATGTATTGAGTATAGGCTCATCACCCTCAATATCATCAAAGCCGGCAGTTGGGAAAAATAAGAATTTAGGATTCTTTTTGCCGCAGAGGGAAACAATGTACTCTGCTATATTGGTGATTTCACCATTATCATAGTGTCCGCCACCAATGCCAACAATTTTACCCATTATTAAACCTCAAAATCGTAGTTAACCTTAATATCGCAGTTGTTATCAAGCTTTTCTTCCTTGCCCATTAAAGT
>JAKSQR010000150.1 GCA_024404065.1 Clostridia bacterium
GATACATCGAATGTACCACCACCAAGGTCATAAACCATAACCTTCTGCTCTGTTTCCTTATCAATACCATAAGCAAGAGCAGCTGCTGTGGGCTCATTGATAATTCTCTTTACTTCAAGGCCTGCGATTTTACCTGCATCCTTAGTAGCCTGTCTCTGAGAGTCAGTAAAGTAAGCGGGAACTGTGATAACAGCCTCTGTAACCTTATCACCAAGGTAGCTTTCTGCATCAGCCTTAAGCTTCTGAAGAATCATAGCAGAAATTTCCTGAGGTGTGTACTTCTTATCATCAATAGATACTTTGTAATCTGTACCCATCTGTCTCTTGATAGAAGAAATTGTCTTGTCGGGGTTTGTGATAGCCTGTCTCTTAGCTACCTGACCAACCATTCTTTCGCCTGTCTTACCAAATGCAACAACTGATGGAGTTGTTCTTGCGCCTTCTGCATTAGCAATAACAACGGGCTCGCCGCCTTCGATAACTGCTACGCATGAGTTTGTTGTACCTAAGTCAATACCAATAATTTTTGCCATAATATTTATCCTCCGATTGAATATTTATAAATTTAAGTGTTTGCAACAACTACTGTTGCGGGTCTTATAATTTTTTCGCCAAGCTTGTAGCCTTTGCTGAATACCTGAGCTATAGTGTTTTCGCCAAGCTCATCATTCTGGGTGGTCATTACTGCGGTGTGAATGTTAGGGTCAAATTCATCCCCTACCTCACCAAATGTTTCTACACCATTTTTCTCAAGGAGCTGTAGGAACTGATTAAATATAAGCTCTATGCCTTTTTTATAGCCATCAAAATCTGCCTCTGCGTTTGCTGCAGCACGGTCAAAGTTATCAAGTATAGGTAAAAGGTCGCTTATAACATCTGCCCTTGAGGAAGAGTAGATATCAGATTTCTCTTTCTGGGAGCGCTTACGGAAATTATCATACTCTGCATATAACCTTAAATACTGGTCTTCTTTTTCTTTAAGCTCAGCCTTAAGCTTATCTGCTTCGCTGATTTTTTCTTTTTTCTTTTCTTTCTTTTCCTTTTCTGCTTCAGGAGCCTGGGCGGCTTCCTTTACTTCCTCTTCTGAAGCTACGGAATCATTCTTTGTTTTTTCTTTCATCCTTACTTCCTCTCTATTCCTCAAGTGCCTGAGTAATAAGCTTACCTACAAGGTCGCTTAAATACCTGACGCTGGGAATTATAGTTTCGTAATCCATTCTGGTGGGACCGATAATACTGATTGTACCTGTATTATCACCATTTACAGAATATTTGGATACTATAACGCTTGAATCCTCAAGCTGCTTATATCTGTTTTCTGTGCCGATTCTTACATCAAGCAATCCGTTTGATGAATTTATAACATCATTCAGGGGCTCTTTTTTATTTAAGAACTCAAGCAGAGAAATAGCTCTGTCGCCGTAATCCTTTAATGAAAGCAGATTTGAACTGCCACCTAAAATAAGCCTTGAATCATTAGTGCTGCCTGCAAGCTCACTTACCGCCGCCATAAGAGGGAGGATTGTAAAATAATCACAATCAACTGAGGCTGCAATGGTCTGAATTGAGGCGGGGCTTATTTCACCTGCTGGTCTGCCAATAAAGAAATTCTGCACTATGTTATAGAATTTCTCAAGCACATCCACACTCATTTCGCTATCTAACCTGCATAGTCTGCTTTTAAGTATTCCGTTAGATGTAAGCAGCACCATCATAGCTGTATGGGCACCTACGGGGACAAGCTCAATTTTACGGATTAAGGTAGCATCACCGACGGGGGCTGTGGAAACGCAGGCACATTTAGTTAAATCAGCAAGGAGCTCTCTGGAGCGGGTAATAAGCTTTTCGGGGTCACCCACCGCTGAGGAAATGCCTGCATCTATGAGGCGCTTGGTTAAATCATCTACTGATTTATCCTGCATAAGGTTATCCACATAGTAGCGGTAGCCTTTCTGCGAAGGAATACGCCCTGCTGATGTATGAGGCTGCTCAAGGAAACCTAATGAATCAAGCTCATTCATCTCGTTACGCACAGTAGCAGAGGAGCAAGTCATACCTGTTGCTGCAATCAGACCTTTAGAGCCGACCGGCTCACCGGTTTTAATGTACAAATCAATTACATTTGCAAGTATCTGCTTTTTTCGTTCACTTAGTTCTGGCATTTCATTACCCCCTTTCCTGATTTTAACTTGAGTGCTAACTTTAGCACTCTGATTAGTAGAGTGCTAATCTATGTGTACATAATAATACTAAAATTATGTTTTGTCAATAATTTAATTGTAAACACTTTGTGAATAAGCGAAATATTTTTATCTTAATGTTATTGAATGAAACTATTAAATATATTATAATTTATTTGAGGTGATACTATGCTGAAGTTTAACCCTGCCGTATTTGCAGTAGGCAAATGCTACCAGATTATTACTACAACCAAAAGCACCGCTTTTATCAGCGTAAAAATAGGCGACGAAATATTTGTAGATGACAGCAATGGCATACTTTGCTCTGCAATTAACACTCACAACATTGAAGTGCCAATGGAAATACTTGATAAAGCAAAGCACTACACAGTTATTGAAAGAGAAATAATAAAAAGAAAAGCATACTTCTCCGAAACAAAGGAAGAGGTATGCTATGAATATGATTTTAAGCCTGTGCCTGAAAATAACCCTAAATGTTATCACATAGCTGATGCTCACAACGAAAAGAAGCTTACTGTTAAAGCTGCAAAGGCTTATGGCGATATCGACTTTTTAATTCTGAATGGTGATGTGCCTGAAGACAGCGGCAATGTAAAGAATTTTGATACTATATTCAGAATTATTTCCGATATAACCCAAGGCAATATTCCAACTGTATTTGCAAGGGGCAACCATGATTTAAGAGGTAAATGCGCAGAGCTTTTTGCACAGTATGCCCCAAGACAAAACGGAAAAACCTATTACTCTTTCAGGCTTGGCTCAATATGGGGTCTTTGCCTTGACTGTGGTGAAGATAAGCTGGATACTAACGCTGAATACGGTCACACCGTTGCCTGCCATCAATTCAGGCTTAAAGAAACTGAATATATAAAGAAAATAATTAAAGATAATAAAACAGAGTATAACGACAGTAATGTAACCACAAAGCTTATAATTGTACACGTGCCATTTACTCATAAGGATGTGCCTCCATTTGATATTGAGGAAGATATTTACAGAGAATGGGCAAAGCT
>JAKSQR010000151.1 GCA_024404065.1 Clostridia bacterium
GCTTACAGGCACGTATGGGAGATGGCTGACGCTGCAGGCTATCAGCAGACAAGAGTGCTTATGTACTCTGCAAGTGGCGGTCTTCTCGGTCTTGGTATAGGCGAAGGCAAGCTTCGTAATGTTTTTGCTGCCTCTACTGACCTTGTATTTGGCGTAATATGTGAAGAGATGGGTCTGCTTATAGGCATTGCTGTGCTTTTTGCCTTTGCCTGCATTACCATATTTGCAATAAAGGCGGCAAAGGGCTCTGCCTCATCCTTCTATGCAATTACCGCTGTTGCTGCAGCAGGTATGATACTTTTCCAGCTTTCGCTGAATGTATTTGGTGTAACAGATTTACTTCCCCTTACAGGCGTTACAATGCCCTTCATAAGCCGAGGTGGCTCAAGTATGATATGCTCTTGGGGATTACTTGCATATATCCGTGCGGCAGGCGCACCATTCAAGGTGCCTGTACCTGACCTTGCAGTAAATGCAAAAGCAAGAAGGGGCGGTGGTACAAGATGAAAAGAACTGTAAAACGTGCCGCTGTGCTTTATGCTCTTGTTATATTTTTCTTAGGTGGAGTAGTTTACCTCTGTGTTCAGTTTGGTATGAACGGACCTACGTGGGCTACAAGCAAAATGAATAAGCACATTTACTCAAATGGTACTGTTGTAAACGCAGGCACTATATATGACTACAACGGCGTTGCCCTTGCAGAAAGCAAAAATAACAAGCGTGTATTCCCCGAAGGTAAAACCCTGAGAAAAGCCATACTTCACGTTGTGGGTGATACCTCAGGTGTTATCTCTACAGGCACACATAATCTTTACAGAGATAACCTTTCAGGCTACAGCTATGTTTCAGGTATTCACAACCTTAAAAGAACAAACAAAGGCAGCGATATTAAGCTGAATATTGACTCCGAAGCCTGCAAGGTTGCTTATGAGGCTTTAGGCGATTATAACGGCACAGCACTTGTATATAACTACAAAACAGGTCAGCTTATGTGCAGCGTTTCAAAGCCGAGCTACGATGTAAACAATGTACCTGAGGATTTAAGAACAAACGAAAAATACGAAGGCGTATTTCTTGATAAAGCTGTTTCAGGCATATATACCCCCGGCTCAATTATGAAGCTTGTTACCGCTGTTTCTGCCATTGAGAATATACCTGATATTTACTCACAGACCTTTGAATGTGACGGTGAATACCAGACAGGCGACGGCGTGGTACAATGTAATGGTGAGCACGGCACAATAACATTTCAGGAGGCACTGAATCAAAGCTGTAACTGTGCCTTTGCAGATATAAGCATTCAGCTTGGTGCAACAAAGCTGTTAAACACAGCCAATAGCCTGGGCTTTAATAAAAGGCTCAAGGCAAAGGAAATCCCCCTGACTATGAGCAGATTCAACCCTTCCACAAGCAGTAAAGCAGAGCTTGGCTGGGCGGGTATAGGTCAGTCTACTACATATATAAATCCCACCCATTACCTTGCCCTTGTTGGCGCTATTGCAAATGGTGGCATAGGCTACGCACCTGACAGAATAAACTCACTTGGGCTTATCGGTGACCTTACAGGCAGACAGACTGAGGTGCTTGTAAAGATGAATCCCGAAACTGCAAACGCCCTTAAAAAGATGATGCGTACAGTTGTAACTGACAAATATGGTGACGACCGCTTCCCCGACCTTCAGATGTGCGGTAAAACAGGCACTGCGCAGATTGACGGCAAGGTGAGTAACTCTGTATTTGCAGGCTTCTCACAAAGAAGTGACCTGCCCCTTGCAGTTATTGTAATTGCAGAGAATGCAGGCTGGGGCTCAGGTGTTGCAAGTAACGTTGCAAATGCAGTGCTTCAGTACTTCCTTGAAAACTACGTAAGATAAAAAATTAAGACCTCCCGGACGGGAGGTCTTTTGCTGTGTATCAGTATAAAACCTTTGAAAGAATAAAGCAGGTCCATAGTGCAATTACGAAGCAGCCCTCTGCTGGAATTGCAAGCTTTGTGTAGGGACATTTCCAACCCTTATCAACACAAAGAAAAATGCTTCTTGTAACAAAAACTGTGGTGGAGAAGAAAAGTCCGCCAATCATAGCATAATCAACGTGACCGCTTAGCATTAGGAAAAGTAAAAATCCACCTAAAGCACCTGAAATGCCACCATAGTAAACTCTGATTTCGGTAATGCCTGCGTTATCAACAGGTTTAATTGAAAAGCTCTCAGCGTTTTTAAGGGGCTTTGCAATAAACACAACAAACATACCGAAGAAATAGCCGATAAGACCTATTGCTGCCACATAGGCAGGCACGTTAGTAAGAAATTTTGCCCATAAATCTGCAATTGTCATTTTGTTTTCCTCCTGTTATGGTAATCTGTAGCCTGCTGCAAGGTAAACCTCATACCACTCACTGCGGGTAAGGGTAATATCTGCACCCTTGCAGATTTCTTTAAGTCTTTCAGCCTTCATTGTGCCTGAAAGAAGCTGCATATTTGCAGGGTGCCTTAAAATCCATGCAGAAGCAATGGTGGTGGGAGTTACGCTGTATTTCTCAGCAAGCTCCTGAAGCTTTTTATTAAGCTCAGGATATTTTTCCATATCACCTATAAAGCTGCCACCGAAAAAGCCTGCCTGGAATGGTGACCATGTCTGAATGGTAATATCCTTAATACGGCAGTATTCAAGCAAACCGCCATCGTGCATTACAGACTCATCGTTTTTCATATTTACATTAAGACCTGATGCAACCATGCCGCACTCGGTTATGGAAAACTGAAGCTGATTTGCTACTATAGGCTGCTTTACTGCGGTTTTAAGCAGCTCAATCTGATATAAATTATGGTTTGATACGCCGAAGTTTTTAACCTTGCCCTCGCTGTAAAGCTTATCAAAAGCCTCTGCAACCTCATCGGGCTCCATAAGGGTATCAGGTCTGTGAAGCAGAAGATAATCCACATAGTCGCAGTTTAGTCTTTTAAGTGAGCCCTCAACAGCCTCTATAATATGCTCCTTTGAAAAGTCATACTGCTTAGGCCTTATGGCGCACTTTGTCTGCACAAGGATATTCTCTCTTAAAGAGGGGTGCCTTTTAAGATAATCGCCAAAAATCTCCTCACTTCTGCCACCGCCATAAATATCAGCGTGGTCAAAGTGGTTTATGCC
>JAKSQR010000152.1 GCA_024404065.1 Clostridia bacterium
AACCTTGCTCTTAAAGCTGTATGGGAGAGAGAAAAGTATAATATCACCTACTATGCAAACGATGGCACTACTGAAAAAGATGTAAAGCAAAAAGAATATGATATTGATTACATCATAGGCGCATGTAACTTTACTAAGCCCGGCTACAAGTGTGATAAATGGAATACAAGCCCTGATGGCACAGGTACAAGTTACCCTATGGGTAAAACCTATAAAACTAATGCCCCCCTCACCCTTTATGCGGTATGGGAGCCTGAAACATATCATGCTTACTTTATTACAGGTGTAAACGGCAAAACTGAAGAGAGAGCGATATTATATAACACTCCGTTTGGCAAGCTGCCCACACCTCCTGAAAGACCTGGCTACACCTTTGAAGGCTGGTACAGAAATAACGGTCAGAAGGTTTATAGCACAGATATTTACAACACCGCAGGTGATATTACTCTGAGGGCAAACTGGGTTGCAAATACCTATAAGATTACCCTTGACTATGGCATGGCTGATATGACAAATACAAGCCTTGATATCACCTTTGATAAGAATTATGAAGGCATTCCCACTCCCGAAAAAAGCGGATATATCTTTGCAGGCTGGTTTACAGAAAAGGGCGGAGATATTGAAATAAAGAATGGTATGCCAATGACCACGCCAAACGACCATACCCTTTATGCTGCATGGGTTAAAAACCCGGTGCTTATAAACCTTGACGCTCAGGGTGGCAGCCTTGACAGCTACTATATTTACTGCAGCGACACATACGGCACATTGCCTGCACCTACTAAAGAGGGCTATAAATTTGATGGCTGGTATAATGGCACATCAAAGGTAAACGCCACCACATCAGTTGGTGAAAGCACTCATACCTTAACTGCTCATTGGAGCAAGGCTACATACAAACTGAGCCTCAACGCAGATGGTGGTGCTTGTAACACAGCAAGCATAAATTACCAATACGGCGATATTATCAACCTGCCTGACCCTTCAAAAACAGACTATGTATTTATAGGCTGGTATGACGAAAACGGCAATGAGATTGCAAGCGGCAAAGCACTTAACCGCTCAGGTAATATTACCGCTACTGCAAAATATGCACAGGCAAAAGAGGGCTATATCACATTTGTTGCAAGTGGTAATATAGTTGCTCAGATTAAAGCTGATAACCTGCCTGCCGATGAGCCTGCAGTGCCTTTAATTGAGGGCTTCAGCGGTAAGTGGGAAAGCTACAATAAAAACTCACAGATTGTAAAGGCAATTTATACACCTACCACATTTACTGTAACATATAATATAAACGGCGAAAGCAATACTATTACTGCACCTTATGGCACAGCAATTTCAGAGCCTGATGTAAAAGCTCCTGACGGATACCTATTTACAGGCTGGGATAAAACCTTCCCCACTACAATGCCTGCAGAGAACGTTACTGTAAGCGCTGTATTTACAAAAACTGAAAGCATAGCAACATTTATATCAGATGGCGCATTTGTGGGTGCTATCCCCTACTCTGATGGTGATGTAAAGGTTACAGAGCCTGAAGCACCACAAAAGCCTGGCTATGATTATTTCTGGCCTGAATATTCCCTTCAGAATGGTGGCACAGTAATTTTTGCAAGCCGTAAATATGCTGAGTACAAAGCAAGGTTTATGGCAGATGGTGAGCTTGTAGATGAGCTGACCTATACAATTGTTACGGAAAGCCTTTCTCCAAAAGCTCCTACTGAAAAGAAGGGCTACGACGCCAGATGGGAGGAGTATAAATTTACACCAGGTGGAATTACTGTAAATGCGGTTTATACACCTAAAACTATTACTCTTACCTTCAAAGCAAGTAATAAAACAATAGCAGAGGTTAAATATAAATACGGAGCTACAAGCATTACTCCCCCCGATGTACCAAAAGATGATTGGTATACTATCAGATGGGGCGAATACACACTTGGTCCTGAGGATTCAACCTGCGAAGCAATATACACGCCAAAATCATTTACAGCCACATTTATGGCTGATGGCAAAGTAGTAGATAAGATTCCATTTAATAAAAATACTACTGAACTTATAGCACCTGACGTGCCCTATAAGATTGGTTTTGACGGATACTGGAGCAAATATAATCTTAATGCACAGGATATTACTATAAATGCGGTTTACAGCTGTTACTCCAAAATAAGTATTTTTGGCTACCTGCCAACCCGTGTGGAGAGCTACCGCACTACAATGGTATTCAGACCATATGTTACCAATGCACCTGATGAGTATGAGATACATTGGCTTGTAAATGGCAAGGATATGGGCAAGGGTAACTCAAGCGGCGCATATACAGTTACTGAAGCAAGAGAGACTTATGATATTAAAGCAGTGCTGCTTATAAATAATCAGATTGTGGCGCAATCCGAAACTGAAACAGTTAAGATTAAGTCAACATTTATTGATAAAATAAGAGCCTTCTTCAGAGGCCTTTTTGGCAGATTACCTGTTAAAACTCAATAACCTGAAAAACTCCCTCCGTCTGGAGGGAGTTAATTTTTAACACTAAGGCAAAATAATAACCCCTCACCGTGCGGTGAGGGGTTAAAGTATCAGCTCTGCTTAAATGATAACACTTCAATTAGTTGCGTGATCACGCCTGAGGAAGGCGATAATCCTCAAGGGATTATGCCTCCTTCTTCTTTGTGCATACAAAGGCTGCTGCAGCCGCAACAGAGATAGCAGCGAATGCTGCGATACCTACGTTTGCGGAACCGGTTTCTGCGGGTGCCTCTGCTACTGTTAATTCAACAGCTGTTTCTTTTTCGCCAGCGTAGAAATCCTTAACCTTAACCTTGATAGTGTCAATAACACTATGGATTGAGTCAAGACCAAGAGGGCTGAAATCGATGCCCTTTACAGAAGCATCAAGATCATCAACAGCGCCTGCTACGTCAGCCTCATTACCAGTGCTTACGCCACTGATAAGAGCTACAATGTTGTTAGTGATTGCCAGAAGGATTTCTGTGATATTGGCTCCAATACCAAATGTATCATCGTTGTCTGCGCCTGTAATAAGCAGAATAAGGTTATTGAACCATTGAAGTGCCCAGTCAAGAAGCTCGGGAAGAGTCATTGAAATATAATCATCCCAATGAGTATCTAC
>JAKSQR010000153.1 GCA_024404065.1 Clostridia bacterium
ATACGCTTTACAAGGTGATCCATGAAAGCGGGCTCAAGGTGCTCAACAGTAACCTCAACAACGTCTGTTGTGTTGATTGCACGGATGATGCAAGGCCACTCAAATGTGCGCTTGCCATCCTTAATACCTGTTGATTTGAAATCAGGTACTACTGTGAAATACTGCCATACCTTGCCTTCAAGGCCATTCTTTGCAAACTCTTCACGAAGGATTGCGTCTGCCTCACGAACTGCCTCAAGTCTGTCACGGGTGATAGCACCGGGACATCTTACGCCGAGACCGGGGCCGGGGAATGGCTGTCTGTAAACCATATTGTGGGGAAGACCAAGTCTTTCACCAACAACTCTTACCTCGTCCTTAAAGAGAATCTTAACAGGCTCAACAAGCTCAAAATCAAGCTCTTTGGGAAGACCACCAACATTGTGGTGTGCCTTAATGCCCTGCTCACTCTCAAGGATATCGGGCCAGATTGTGCCCTGACCAAGGAACTTGATGCCTTCAAGCTTTGCAGCCTCTTCAGCAAATACCTTGATGAATTCCTCACCGATTATATGACGCTTCTGCTCGGGGTCTGAAACACCTGCAAGAAGGTCAAGGAAACGGTCTGTTGCGTCAACATAAATAAGGTTTGCCTTCATCTGATTACGGAAAACCTCAATAACCTGCTCGGGCTCGCCCTTACGGAGAAGACCGTGGTTTACGTGAACACAAGTAAGCTGATCACCAACTGCCTTAATAAGCATAGCAGCAACTACTGATGAGTCAACACCGCCTGAAAGGGCAAGAAGAACCTTCTTGTCACCAATCTGCTCACGGAGTGCTTCAATGTAGTTTGCGATATACTCGTCGGCAAGTTCGGGTGTTGTAATCCTGACCATATCGTCAGGTCTACGCTCGAATACCATAAATATACCTCCATAAATATGAAAAAATAATATGAAAAATAGTACTTTAATTATAACACACTTATTACTCATTGCAACATTTATTATAAAAAAATCCGCAGCAAAATTTACTGCGGATTAACGCATATAATCTTAAATCTTATTGCCTACTGTGTAGCCCTCATAGGTTGCTGTGGGGATAATGCCACCGCCGTTTGAGTCACCTATGTTGTAAATCTCTTTAATTTCATCCTTGAGTGATTCGTAAAGAGCATTGTTTGGTCTGCCACCGATAGCAAATACGACGCTGTCTGCCTTTGCGGTATTCTCTTTGCCGCTCTTATCCTTATAGATTACATCTGCTGCAGTAATTTTCTCTACACTGCACTCTGTAAGCAGCTTAACTCCTGCACCCTTAAGGTGACCCATAAGTATAGTCTGGGCGGTTTTGCCTGTGCCGTTTGCAAGGGTATCCAGCTTTTCAATTACTGTTACCTTCCTGCCCTTTGCTGCTAAAAATTCTGCAGTTTCACAACCGATTGAGCCACCGCCCACAATTACAACATTTTTGCCTGTTTCCTTGCCCTTAAGCACATCATTAGCATTTATTGCTCTCTCTGAGCCCTCAATAGGAGGCATTACGGGATTAACACCTGTTGCAATTACAACTGCGTCTGCATTCATCTTGAGTATATCTTCTTTTGTAACCTCTGTGCCAAGGTGAGTATTTACATTATGTACCTTAAGCTGAGTTTCAAGGTAGGGCTTCATAAGGCTTAAATGCTGCTTATAAGGGGGAAGACCTGCAAGATTTATCTGACCGCCTACCTCTGTTGCCTTATCATAAATATCTACTGTGTGGCCTCTCATAGCGGCAATTCTTGCTGCCTCTACACCTGCTACACCTGCACCTACAACTACAACGTGCTTCTTAACCTCTGCAGGTGTGATGGTATAGTCATTATCCCCTCTTGCAAGCACTGCGTTGCCTGAGCATACTGCTCTGCTGCCGTGCTGAAGCTGATGGTCTATACAGTGACCGCAGCCGATACAAGGTCTTATTTCGTCCTCTCTGCCCTCATCAATAAGGTTTACCATATCGGGCTGAGCAAGTAAGGCGTGGCCTACAAATATACTGTCGCACTTACCCTTTGCAAGGGCCTTCTCTGCAAGCTTTGGATTTTGTGCACGGCCGCCGCCGATAAGGTGAATCTTTTTCTTTTTACCTGTCATAAGTGCAATGCCTGCACTCATAACCTGACAAAGGGGCACTGCCATTAAGTCGGGATAGGCTGACTCGGGATTTTCCCTTTTGCCTGCTTCCTCGGACCATTTGCCTGCAAGCACCTCAATAGCGTCAACACCTACATCCTGAAATCTTTTGCAGTAGTAGATACCATCTGCTATGGAGATACCGCCGTCTTTACCCTGCTCAACGGTTGAAAGCTTTACTATAATTGCGAAGTCCTCACCGCAAAGCTCACGGATTCTTCTTACTATATTAAGGTGGAAGCGCACTCTGTTTTCTCTGCTTCCGCCGTATTCATCCTTACGGATATTTGCTGTTTTTGAAAGAAACTGCTGACCAAGATAATAGCCTACGCTGTGAATTTCTACGCCATCAAAGCCTGCCTTCTTTGCACGAAGTGCTGCCTGTGCATATTTTTCTTCAATAGCCTTTATTTCGTCAATAGTAAGCTCACGGGGAGTTTCATTTGCAAGACCCATCATAAATGAGTAGGGCATTGCAACTGCACTTGGGCCAACAGGCTGGTCGCCTATTATTTTACGCCTTGCACCACGGCCTGTGTGGGAAATCTGTAAAAATGCCTTTGCGCCGCCATCATGGATAGCCTTTGCAAGGTCACTCATACCAGGAATATATTTATCATCGTCAATTACAAGCATGCCGTTGGTGTTAAGACCAAGTGGGCTGTCAACACAGGTTACCTCAATTATAACTGCACCTACGCCACCCTTTGCACGCTCTGCATAGTGGTTTATAACTGCCTTGTTTACAAAGCCATTATCTGACTGGCTCATACCCATAGCCGCCATAATAACCTTGTTGCGAAGCTCAACCTTACCGATTTTTACCGGTGATAAGAGATTGGGATATGCGGGATTCATAGGAAATCCTCCTTCAGAATTATTACATATAATTTTTATCACATAGCAAAGCTTATATCAATATTTATAATTTAATTAAGACAATATATAAAGATATGTAACAAAAAAGCCACCCTTT
>JAKSQR010000154.1 GCA_024404065.1 Clostridia bacterium
CCACCAAGAGTGAGCTTCTGTAAAAGCTTACCTACCATAGTTACAAGAGGCTTAACTGGCTTAAGCTTTTCTTCACCACCAAAAAATCTTGCAAATGCGGGGAAGTTGTAAGCCATACCGTCAATAGCGTCAGTAATCATTCTGTCAAAACGCCACTTGAAGTAATCCTCAGAGCTCTGACCTTCCTTTTTATCTCTGAACTGGAAGTCATCTATCTGAAGTGAGCGGATGTTTAATTCACCGTTATCGTTGAAAGTAATCTTTCTGTAGCGTGCAGGCCAGCCAACAATAGAGCCTGTGCAGATATCAGTAATGGTATTGCCTGCAGGGCTTGTGTGGCGTGTAAGGCTCTGCATGTGCATGTGACCTGTAAATATCAAATCAAGGCCTGCATCAGCAAGCTCATTTGCTCTGTTTTCCCAATCTTTGATTTTTGCATCACCGATAATGCTCATAATAGGTGAGCCAGGTAAAAGGGGATAGTGCATCATTGCAAAAATGTAGCAGCCATTATCCTTTGCATCCTTAATCTGCTCTTTAATCCATACCATCTGTTCATCAGAGATTGTGCCTTTTGTATCGTGACAGTTACCGTCAACGTTTATTGCTATTACTCTGATTTTATCGGTGAGAGCAGCAACGTATGACATTGTATTCAGGTCCTCAGAAATTGCCTGCGAAAAGCCGTAATCATAGTAAAATTCACGAAGCTTTTCTCTTGGCATTTTTTCTACAGGTACTGTTTTATCACCTATAAAGCCACAAGCACCGCTGTCATAGTCGTCACCTGCTGAGCCGTAATCGTGAGGTGCTGTAAGCACATAGATTTTTTTACCCTTTGCCTTAAGCTCATCAAGCATTTTACGGAAGGAAACATGGCTTTCATATTCGCCTCTGTAAACAAGGTCGCCAGGGATAATAATTGTATCAGTTGTGGTGTCAGCCGCAAGGTCAGCAAAAGCCTCTTTAAGTATAGCACCGGTTTCAGCTACACATTTCTGGTCTGTGCGTGAGCGTGCCTCGTAAGCTTCGCCCTCTGCGCCAAGTGAATTTTCAAAAAGATGTGTGTCTGTGATTAAAAACATATTAAATGACATAAAATCAACTCCATTCTTTAAAATAATATCATAGATTATTTTAATGTGTCAATGCGCAGGATTGATTTTATACAAAAGCAGTGATATTATAACAGTAAGTGAGGCGATAATATGTATAAACAAAAATTATGTCTTGGTATAGATAGAAGCTATGATTTATCTCTTGAGGAGCAGATTTTACTTTGTAAAAAGGTTGGCTTTGAAGAGATATTTTTAAGTGACTGCGATAAAGAAAAACTTGATATTCCTTCGCTTTGTAAAAAGGCAAGGGAGGAGAATATTTATGTGCAATCACTCCACGCACCATTTAATAAAAGTGATGATATGTGGGATGAGGAAGGTGAGCTTGCAGATATTGCAGTTAATGAGCTTCTTCACTATGTAGAGGTATGTGCCGATAATCAGATACCCATAATGGTAACACACGCCTTCATAGGCTTTGATACCGGCAGAGTGCCTACACAGGCAGGCATAGAAAGATATGGTGCAGTTGCCAGAAGAGCAGGGGAGCTTGGTGTAAAATTAGCACTTGAAAATACAGAGGGTGATGAGTTTCTTGCTGCTCTTATGGAAGCACTTAAGGGCGAAAAATCCACAGGCTTTTGTTGGGATAGTGGTCACGAGCAGTGCTATAACTATGGCAGAGACTTACTCAGCCTTTATGGTGACAGATTATTCTGTACACATCTTAATGATAATCTTGGCATAAGGGATTATAACGGCAGAATTTTCTGGCACGATGATTTACATCTTTTGCCCTTTGATGGCATAATTGACTGGCAGAATGCTGCTGAGAAATTATCACGCTGCGGCTTTGATGGCACACTTACATTTGAGCTTAATATAAGAAGCAAGCCAAACAGAATTGATAACTATAAGTATGAAAATCTTACAGTAGAGCAGTATTTTACCGAAGCTTATGCAAGAGCTTGTAAAATCGCTGCAATGAAAATAAAAGCTGATGAAGCAAGGTTTAAGTGAGGTGTAATATGGCGTTTATAAATAAAGCAATAGCATTCCTTATGGCACTGTTTATGACTATGGTGCCCTACAACGGAATTAAAGCTCCTGTGCTTAAAACTAAAGAAGAAAACTGCAGGCTTAATATGTCTATGATTTCCGATACTCATATTGAAAAGAATGAGATTTTAAGAAAAGCGTTTCTTAAAACAGGTCTGAGGAATATGGGCAGGGCAAAAGTACAGGTGGATGCTATCCTTGTAGATGGTGACCTTACAAACTATGCTGATGAGGATTCCCTTGCAATTTATTACGATATAATCTCAAAGTATGCGCCTTCAACTGCAAAGGTTATTACAGTTGCGGGCAACCATGATATAGGTCATGCAGGCGACAGGGGTGTAACAGATATCACAAGGGAAGAAGCCCTTGCAAATGTTATAAAATATCACAATTCCTACTATGGCGATAATACCACTGCCAATTACTATGCAATGGATATAAATGGCTACAGATTTATTATACTTGGCGATGAGGTTGTAGATGGTGGACATTGGGATGCAGTAAGTATGACTGATGAGCAGCTTCAGTTTTTAGATGACCAGCTGGCTGAAGGCACAAAAGAGGGCAAGCCTGTATTTGTTTGCTGCCATTGGCCCTTTGATGGCGTAAATGGTGAGGATACAATCTGGGATGGCAGTGGCACTGAGCCTCATGAAGATCCCTATAGAATGCTTTCTATACTTGAAAAATATAAAAATGTATTTTACATCAGTGGCCACATGCACGGCGGCGTCAGATGTACAAAGGTTGCTGATAAGTACAATATGCCTATGGCAGAAAAAGTGAACGGAGTTACTTACCTTAATTTACCTACTTTTGGCATAGTAAATTGGTATGGAATCACCTGGTCAGGCACAGGCGCACAGCTTGAGGTGTATGATGGCAAGGTTATTTTCAGACCAGTAAACTATCTTACTTGCAACTGGTATGCTAATTCCGAATATTCATTTGATTTAG
>JAKSQR010000155.1 GCA_024404065.1 Clostridia bacterium
TTACCCCAATGATAAACAAGGTAAACATCTCCGTTTTTATCCCTTAAAAAGCTTGAGTGACCCGGCCCGGGCTCCGCTTTATTCATTGCAGTGCAAAGCACAGGGTAGCCCTTTGTTTCCCAGTCTTCAGCTAAAAGGGGATTGCCGCCTTCTTTAAGTGTAAGCAGCTTAATGCCATAGGATACATTTGTTGCATTTACTGCAACTGTCATATAAAGCCTGCCATTATTTTTCAAAGTGTAAGGGCCCTCTGCAACAGGTGTCATTGACCTTTCCCATCCATACTCAGGCTTTGATATAACATAAACATCACCATTAAGGGCGTACGGATTTTCAGGGTTATACTCAGCAATGCAGATATCAGAGCTGCCGTGAGTGTAAGGAAGACCTGTGTAAGTTTCACGCTGCGCCCAGGCAAGGTAATATTTGCCCTGCCACTCAAAGCAGGTCATATCCAGAGTAATGCCACTATCTATAAGATAATTTGTACTATTTTTCTTTTTAATTCTTACAGGCTCGCTCCAGCAGTCGGGGCTGTCAGGTGTGCCATTTTTATCCATTACCATTACATGGCTTTGCACCTTATCCCAGTTGCTGCCGTTTGCGAAAAATATCATAAGCCTGCCGTTTACATTATGCAGCTCAGGTGCCCATACAGTTTCACCTCTATATAGAATTACATCCTCAGCCCCTGCCAGCTCATTTATTGAAAAGGCTGACCTTATATAAATTGTATCTTGCCTGCCATCATCTTTAGTAGCAACAAAATAGTATTTATCCTTATACAGTAAAATGCAGGGGTCTGCTCTGTCAGGGATAAAATCGGAGGGAAAAGCCTTTTCACATAGGGGCTCACAATCGTATGTATCACAAAGCTTGTTATACTCTTTTTCAGTAATGCTTAATACTGATGTTATTTCAGATAAATTTTGAATATCTGCAGCTATATTTTCTGTATTACTGTATGAGTCTGTTTTTTCAATGTACCCTGCAAAATCAAATTTTTGCAAATCATCAGAAACATACATTTCAAGCCTGTTATCGCAGGCACTTTTATCATTTCGTGAGTAAAATTTTTCGCTGATTACACCGAATTTGCCATCCTCTGCCCTGAATAAAGCAGGGCTTTTAAAGTAGGCTTCGTCACCCGCAACAGGGTCAATGGATTTTTCTGAGTAATCTGCTTTAGCAAAAAGAATACCAATATTATGGTTAAGGGGCTTGTAAGTATTACCATAATCACATGAAATGGCTATATGCAGGCTGCCGCCTATTGATTTAGAGCAGTCATCATAATATCCGCCGTAGTATTCATTGCCATCAGTTGTATAGCTTATAATTTTATACTTATCAGTCATATTTTAATTCCCATTTTTTATTGATTTTATAGTATGTAAAAAGTATAATTTAATCGTAAATAATAGTCAAGGGAGAATGAATATGGCAAGACCCAATATTTTAGTAATAAATCCTGACCAGATGCGTGCAGATGCTTTGCATCATTTAGGCTGTGAAGCGGCTTATACACCCTATATGGATGCTCTTGCTGAGGATGGCGTAAGCTACCGCTATGCTTTTTGTCAGAATCCCGTTTGTGTGCCATCTCGCTGCTCCTTTACCACAGGCACTTATCCCCACACTAATGGTCACCGCACAATGGGTCATCTTTTACATGATGGTGAAAAAAACATATTCCAGCTTCTTAAAAATAACGGCTACTATGTATGGTCAAGTGCCCGAGGCGATTGCCTTGCAGGGCAGGATAAAGAATGGTATAAAAAATGTATAACCACTGTTTATGGTAAAAATGGTCCCGAATCCATGAAGGATGAGGGCAGAGGGGAGCCGGGCTCTCAGCGTTATTTTTCATTTTATCGTGGCGTTGTAGAGTCAGACCACGAGGATGGCTTATGCCACGATAATGATTATCAGTGGAGCTTAGGCTGTGAGGAATTTATAAGGAATAATAAAGGCGATAAGCCTTTCTTTGCATTTCTTGCCCTTAATGCACCACATCCACCATACAGATGCGAGCAAAGGTTCCTTGACCTGATTGACGAAACCAAGCTGCAAAAAAGAATAGGCACCTCAAAGCCAGAGAATAACAAGCCCTCTGCAGAGTATGCACTTTGTCAGGATTTAGGTATAGACGGCTGGGGCGAAGAGAATTTTGTTAAAATACGCAAAACCTACCTTGCCATGTGTGCAAAGATAGATAACTACATAGGTCAGGTTATTAAGGCGCTTAAAGACAGCGGTCAGTATGACAATACCGCAATTTTTATATTCTCCGACCACGGCGATTTTACAGGGGATTATTCTATCCCCGAAAAGGCACAGAATCTGTATTATGATTGCCTTTCAAATGTGCCGCTTATCATTAAGCCACCAAAAGATTGGAAGATAGAAAAAGGTGTAAATAATAACCTTGTTGAGCTTATTGATTTTTATGCAACCGCAATTGATGTTGCAGGGGTTGAGAGTGACCACACACATTTTGGCATTTCACTTAAAGAGTCCATTGCAGATAAATCCAAAGAGGTGCGTGAGTTTGTTACCTGTGAGGGCGGCAGACTTATGAGCGAAACTCACTGCATGGAGCAGGTTGAGGAAAGCTTTGGCATTGAAGCCAACGAGTATGCCCCACGTATTCACATTCAGCAGCGTCAGACAGGGGAGCATACCAAGAGCACAATGCTGCGCACAAAGGACTATAAATATGTAATGCGCCTTTATGAGGATGATGAATTTTATGTGCTTAAAGATGGCGAAATAAATAACGAGATAAATAATCCTGAGTATGCAGACATTATTCAGGATATGAAAAATAAAATGCTTAAATGGTATATGGAAACCTGCGATATTGTACCCTTTGAGCAGGATGCAAGATTCACAGATGATTTTTACCTTGCCTCACTTGATACCTACGCACCAATCAAGCTGTCAGGAGTTATGAGAGTGTTAATGAAGCTCACCCATAGCGATTTCGGCACTCTCTCATCAAAGCTTATAAAACTCTTCAGAATAGATACCAATAAGTATTCAAATAAATAA
>JAKSQR010000156.1 GCA_024404065.1 Clostridia bacterium
TCCATATAGTCTTTGTTCTGACCGCTGGGCATTGGAATATTAAGAAAATTCTTAATACTTGAAGTAAAGAGAGCGCTTACTATATCACCATTAAGGCCAAAAGTATCAACGCAGGAATGCTGATGAAGTGTTGAAATGTTAATGCTAGTAAGCTCAACATTATTTTTCTCAGCCCATTGTGCAACTATAGCTCTGATTGCTCTTACGTCAGTGTTTGCAAGGCCGTAAGAGTCAATAGAAGCAAATACGGAAATTCCTCTGCCATCTGATATAGCAACAGTCCTTACCTTCTGGTCGTCATACTGCTTTGTAGCAAGCTTTTTAGTAACTGAAAGGCTGCCGCCTACGTAATAGTCGCCACCGCCAACCTCTTTACCGGTAAGTATAGAGGCGTTTGAGTAACCTACAGACCATACTGCATTATCTTCAGGAGCGCCTAAAAATGTAGTGTGGTTACTGTCAGCATAAAAATTTTCAGATTTATAGTCTTTTTTGCTTTGCCAGCCTCTTGGGGTTTTAATCATAGCTGCAATGCCACCAACAAGGGTGTTTACAAGTTTATCAAGTGCTGTGTACATTGTCTGCTCTGCGGGCTTTGTAACCTCACTTGCAGCAGCATTAAATGTAAATAATGAAACGAATACTGAAATTGCAAGAATTATAGCTGTAACTCTTTTTTTCATAATTATTCCTCACTTATTTAATATCAAGGGACATATCTCCTGAGTGTATAAAGTTTTTCTTTCTCATAAACTCTGCAATTATAAGGCATAAAATTGCAGGGAGTATTATGTGCATAGCTAAAATCTCAATTATTACTGTTACAGGGGCTACACCAGCCTCTGTCATAGTAGCATAAGTCATAAACTGACCTACAAGACCAGATGTACCCATGCCTGAGCCTGATGCATTACATTCCATCTGCAGCATAACTGTGGAAATAGGACCAAGTATAGCACTTGCGATAATTGATGGTATCCATATTTGAGGGTGCTTAATTATATTAGGCATCTGAATCATAGATGTGCCAACACCCTGAGCGATAAGACCGCCAAATTTATTCTCTCTGTAGCTGATTACTGCAAAGCCAACCATCTGACAGCAGCAACCTATAACAGCTGCACCTGCAGCAATTCCTTTAAGTCCGAGTATAACGCCGATTGCAGCACTGCTGATGGGAAGCGTGAGGCATATACCCATAATAACTGAAACGACAATGCCCATTACGAATGGGTGCTGATTTGTACCCCAGTCAACTAATTCGCCGATTTTTGTTGTAACCATTGAGCAGGGTGGACCTATAAGTAAACCTGCAACACCACCTGTTAAGATTGAAACTGCAGGGGTGAGTATAATATCAAGAGGTGTTTTACCACTAATAAGCTTACCAATCTGAATTGCAACAAAGGCTGCAATAAATGCGCCTAAGGGGTCGCCGGGGCCAGTAAAGAGCATACCTGCATCTGTAGCAACACTTCCTGCAAGTGCTTTTGATGCAAAAGCACCAACCATACCTGCAACTGCTGCTGATACACCAACAAGGGGAGAGGTATTGTATTTGAATGCCATACCTGCACCAATGCCGGCACCTGTAAGGGCTTTTGCAATAAGTGCAATAAGGTGTATGTAAAGTCCAATCTTGCCTACAATACCATCTGTACCTGTCATAAATGAGGCAACCTGGTCAAGTATAGTACCGATAATTAAAGTACTGAAAAGGCCAAGTGCCATTCCTGAAAGTCCGTCAATAAATATGTAGTTTAATATCTTTTTTAATTTCTTCATTTTGTTTTACCCATAAGCTCTTCAAATGCTTCGGCATAAATCATACCAATATATTCTGAGCCGTTATCATTAGGATGTACGCCATCATCTGAAAAATAGGATGATGGATTATCAATGCAAGCCTTTGCAAGCAAACCATCGAGAGGTACATATACGTCTGCATATTCCCTTGCAAGCTTGCGTGTAATATCAATCTTACCGTTAAGGTCTTCTCTGAAAAAGTCTTTTTCTGTATCGGGAAGAAGATACTGCTCAATCATAATGATTTTTGCATTTGTTTTTGTTTTTATTGCTTCAAGCACTTCTCTGTACTGTGCTTCAAACTGCTCGTTTGAAATCCAGTTTCTTTCGTTTGCGTAGTGCCATGTATCATTTACACCAATGTGTATAGAAATAACATCGGGATTTATATCAATAAAATCACTTTGTAATCTAGCTACAAGGTCTTTAGTCTGGTCACCGCTTATGCCAAGGTTTATAAATTCAAATTCCTCATCGGGGTATCTGAACTGTATATATTTTGCAGCATATTTTGGATAGCCATTGCCTAAATTATGTATATCGTTTCTGTCTCTGCCTGCGTCGGTGATGGAGTCACCCTGAAATAATATTTTCATTTTAACACCTCCATAATAATTCAATCATATATTATAGCACTTTATAATTATTTTACAATATAGAGAGTGTTGAAAAAATCATAAAAATTTGTTATAAATATTTATGTAAAGAGGTGATTGTGTGCTTGATTTTGATTTAATGGAATTATCATCATGGGAATATATTAAAAACAGCGGTAAACCCGTTGTAATTTATGGTATGGGTAACGGTGCTGACGCAGTGCTTAACGAGTTTTACAGGCTTCAGATACCCGTACTTGGTGTTACTGCAAGTGATGATTTTGTAAGAGGGCAGCAATTCAGAGGCTTTACAGTAAAAAAGTTAAGTGAATTTCAGGGCGAATTTATACTTGCTATTGCTTTTGGCACATGCATTCCTGAGGTTATGAATCACCTTGTAAATCTAAATGATAGATATGACCTTATTGTGCCTGTTGTACCCGTTTATGGTACTGAAATTTTCAATAGAGATTATGTTCTTAAAAATGCAGAAAAAATCAACAAAGCATACAGTCTTTTTACCGA
>JAKSQR010000157.1 GCA_024404065.1 Clostridia bacterium
TGCAAGCTTGTTAAGGGTAGAAACTGTGCTTCTTACAGGAATATTAGTCTGAGGATAATAGCCAAATTCTATAATATCCCCCTTATTATACTCCCCTATAGTTTTGCCATCTTTTACTGCATAAGAATCAGGCAATACACCAAAAGATACAATCATTATTAAAATTAAAGCAATAGATAATGCCTTTTTCATAATGCACCTCATCTGAAATTATAAATAAAGTATATCACTTTAAAAGTAATCTATCAATCAGTAATTATTTTACACAAACTTATTGATATTAGAAAAGCAATATGTTAAAATTCAAAAGTTAGTAGAAGCTAACCTTTTTATAAAAAAGATTTTGTGCTTCAAAGAGGAAATAATAATGACACTAAAAGAGCTGAAAATCGGAAAATCTGCACGTATTTTAGCAGTAGGCGGAGAAGGTGCATTAAGGCAACACTTCCTTGATATGGGTCTTATACCCGGTGCTAAGGTTACGCTCGTAAAATATGCACCTATGGGCGACCCTATGGAATTGCTGATACACGGTTACGAATTAACCTTAAGGCTTGATGACGCTGCTAAAATTGATGTGGAAGAAATAACCGTATCCGAAAACATCGAAGATAAAAAAGAAATACACAAAGAGATTGAGCATCCTGGTCTTGGTGAAGGCGGTAAATTTCACCCTAAAGGTAGCGGTGACCCATTGCCCGAAGGTGAAAGAATTACTTTTGCACTTGCAGGTAACCAAAACTGTGGTAAGACAACACTTTTCAACAGACTCACAGGCTCAAATCAGCACGTAGGCAACTTCCCCGGTGTAACGGTTGACCGTAAGGATGGTCCAATTAAAAATCATCCTGAAACACTTATAACCGACCTGCCTGGCATATACTCAATGAGCCCTTACAGCAGCGAAGAGCTTGTATCACGTGACTTTATACTTAACGATAAGCCTAAGGGAATTATCAACATTGTTGACGCCTCAAATATTGAGCGAAACTTTTACCTTACAATGCAGCTTATAGAGCTTGATGTGCCAATGGTAATAGCCCTTAATATGATGGATGAGGTTAAGGCAAATGGCGGCTCAATTAAAATAAATGAGCTTGAGGCAGCACTTGGTGTGCCTGTAGTGCCTATCTCTGCATTCAAGGGTGAAGGCATTGATGAGCTTGTAAGCCATGCACTTCACGTTGCAAAATATCAGGAAAGCCCTGGCAGAAAAGATTTCTGCGGTGCAGATGACGAAGGTAGTGCTGTACACAGATGTATACACGGCATAATGCACCTTATTGAAGACCATGCAAAGGCAAAGCAAATCCCTGTAAGATTTGCTGCCTCAAAAATTGCTGAGGGCGATACATCAATACTTGAAAAGCTTGAGCTTGATGCTAATGAGCTTGAGATGATTGAGCACATTGTAAAGCAGATGGAAACTGAGCGTGGGCTTGACCGTGCTGCTGCAATTGCAGATATGCGATTCAGCTTCATAAGTAAGGTTTGTGCAGAAACCGTAGTTAAGCCCAAAGAAAGCAAGGAGCATGCAAGAAGCCGTAAAATAGATAAAATACTTACAGGCAAATATACTGCTATCCCCGCTTTTATAGGCATTATGGGTCTTGTTTTTTATCTTACCTTTAATGTTGTAGGCGCATTCCTTCAGGGTATACTTGAAAACTGTGTAGGCTGGCTTACTGATTTAACAGACAAGGCACTTACAGCTGCAAATGTAAATAACGCCCTACATTCACTTATTATTGATGGTGTATTTGAAGGCGTAGGCAGTGTATTGAGCTTCTTGCCAATTATAGTTACTCTTTTCTTCTTCCTCTCAATGCTTGAGGATAGTGGCTACATAGCAAGAGTTGCATTTGTTATGGATAAGCTGCTGCGTAAAATCGGCCTTTCAGGCAAAAGCATTGTGCCTATGCTTATAGGCTTTGGCTGCACAGTACCTGGTGTAATGGCAACCCGCACGCTCCCATCAGAGAGAGACCGTAAAATGACAATACTGCTTACACCATTTATGAGCTGTACTGCAAAAATACCCATTTACGGCTTCTTTATAGATGCATTCTTCCCAAAGTACAAAGCACTTGTTATGGTAATTCTGTATTTTGGCGGAATTTTAGTAGGAATAATAACAGCGCTCATCTTTAAGAAAAGCCTGTTTAAGGGCGACCCTGTCCCCTTCGTAATGGAACTGCCTAATTACAGATTACCTGGTGCAAAGAATGTTGCAATGCTTCTGTGGGATAAGGCAAAGGACTTCCTGCAGAGAGCCTTTACAATTATTTTCATTGCTACAATTATAATCTGGTTCCTTCAGAGCCTTAACTTCCACATGAATATGGTTGAGGATTCAAAGGACAGTATGCTTGCAGCAATATCCAGCTACATAGCACCAATATTTAAGCCACTTGGATTTGGCAGCTGGGAATTTTCTACCGCACTTATTACTGGCTTTATAGCAAAGGAAAGTGTTGTTGCAACCCTTGAAATTCTTATCCCCGTAGGTTCACTCAGCACTATTCTTACTCCCCTTTGCGCAGCTTCATTACTTGCGTTTTGCCTGCTCTATACTCCCTGCGTTGCAGCAATAACATCAGTTAAAAGAGAGCTTGGTGTAAAATGGGCTTTTGGCGTAGTGCTTTTCCAGTGCTCAATAGCGTGGATTGTTGCATTTATAATAAAACTAATTGGCACACTTATAGGATTTGTTTAATACAATTCTGATAATATTTAAGACCTGCTATTTATCCATAGCAGGTCTCCTTTT
>JAKSQR010000158.1 GCA_024404065.1 Clostridia bacterium
ACTATATCAAAAAGTTAACACTGATATATTTTTTTGATAATTCCATATCTTAATTGATAATAGTATAATTTCGCACGGAAGGTTAAATAGGGATTATTGTACCCTGATTTATCTTTACTTTGAATTATGTAAATCTGTTTTTCAAGGAGGACAAAACCATGGAAACAAAAAAGTATGACATTGTAGATGGTGTTGAAAAGCTTGAGGAAGCTATTGCAAGAGTACGCAAGGCTCAGGCTGAATTTGCCACCTACACACAGGAGCAGGTAGATAAGATTTTTCTTGCTGCTGCAACAGCTGCCAACAGAGCAAGAATTTCACTTGCAAAGCTTGCAGTTGAAGAAACAGGCATGGGTATAGTTGAGGATAAGGTTATTAAAAACCATTATGCTGCAGAATATATCTATAATGCCTACAAAAACACAAAAACCTGTGGTATAATTGAAGAGGATAAGGCTTACGGCATTAAAAAGATTGCTGAGCCTATCGGTGTAGTTGCTGCTGTTATCCCCACAACAAACCCCACATCAACAGCAATTTTCAAAACTCTTATTTCTCTTAAAACAAGAAATGGTATTATCATCAGCCCACACCCCAGAGCAAAGAATTCAACTATTGCTGCTGCTAAAATTGTACTTGAGGCAGCTGTTGAAGCAGGCGCTCCTGAGGGAATAATCGCATGGATTGATGTACCCAGCCTTGAGATGACAAATATGGTTATGAAAGAGGCTGATATTATACTCGCAACAGGTGGCCCCGGTATGGTTAAGGCAGCTTACTCAAGCGGTAAGCCTGCACTTGGCGTTGGTGCTGGTAACACACCTGCAATTATTGATGAAACTGCTGATATACTTCTTGCAGTAAACTCAATTATTCACTCAAAGACCTTTGATAACGGTATGATTTGTGCTTCCGAGCAGTCAGTAATCGTACTTGATAAGATTTATGATATGGTTAAGGATGAGTTTGCTAACCGTGGCTGCTATTTCCTTAACCCCGAAGAAACTGAAAAGGTAAGAAAGACTATACTCATTAACGGCTCACTCAACGCAAAAATCGTTGGTCAGAAGGCTGCTACTATTGCAGGCCTTGCAGGTGTAACTGTACCTGAAGGCACAAAGATTCTTATGGGTGAGGTTGAGAGCGTAGAGCTTTCAGAGGAATTTGCTCACGAAAAGCTCTCCCCCGTTCTTGCAATGTACAGAGCAAAGGATATTCACGAGGCATTTGATAAGGCAGAGCGCCTTGTAGAGGATGGTGGCTTTGGTCATACCTCATCAATTTATCTTAACGAAATCACCGAGAAGGATAAGCTCAGCGAATTTGCATCACGCATGAAGACCTGCCGTATTCTTGTTAATACTCCCTCTGCACAGGGCGGTATTGGTGACCTTTACAACTTTAAGCTTGCACCTTCACTTACTCTTGGTTGTGGCTCATGGGGCGGCAACTCAGTAAGCGAAAACGTTGGTGTTAAGCACCTTGTAAACATCAAGACCGTAGCAGAAAGGAGAGAGAATATGCTTTGGTTCAGAGCACCTGAAAAGGTTTACACCAAAAAGGGCTGCCTTCCCGTTGCCCTTGACGAGTTAAAGACCGTTATGAATAAGAAGAAGGCTTTCATTGTTACAGACAGCTTCCTTTACAATAACGGCTACACAAAGCCCATTACAGATAAGCTTGACGAAATGGGCATTCAGCACACCACATTCTTTGATGTTGCTCCCGACCCCACACTTGCATGTGCAAAAGCAGGTGCAGAGCAGATGAGAGCATTCCAGCCAGACTGCATTATCGCCCTTGGTGGTGGCTCTGCAATGGACGCAGGTAAAATTATGTGGGTTATGTATGAGCATCCCGAAGCAGACTTTATGGATATGGCAATGCGCTTTATTGATATCCGCAAGCGTGTATACACATTCCCCAAGATGGGTGAAAAGGCATACTTCATTGCTATCCCCACATCTGCAGGTACAGGCTCAGAGGTTACACCCTTCGCAGTTATCACTGACGAAAAAACTGGTGTAAAATATCCCCTTGCAGACTATGAATTACTGCCAAAAATGGCTATAATAGATACAGACTATCACATGAGCGCACCTAAGGGTCTTACTGCAGCATCAGGTATTGACGCTGTAACACACGCTCTTGAGGCTTATGCAGCAATGCTTGCAACAGACTATACTGATGGTCTTGCACTTAAAGCACTTAAAACTATTTTTGAATATCTTCCCAGAGCTTACGATAACGGTCAGGAGGATGTTGAAGCACGTGAAAAGATGGCTAACGCAGCTACAATGGCAGGTATGGCATTTGCAAATGCCTTCCTTGGTGTTTGCCACTCAATGGCACATAAGCTTGGTGCCTTCCATCACCTTCCTCACGGTGTAGCTAACGCACTTATGATTGAAGAGGTTATCCGCTTCAACGCAGCCGAAGCACCTGTAAAGATGGGTACATTCTCACAGTATGACCATCCTCACACCCTTGCAAGATATGCAGAGGTTGCAGATTACCTTGGCATTAAGGGTGATACAGACGAAGAAAAGGTTGAGGGTCTTATTGCAAAAATCAATGAGCTCAAGGCTCGTGTAGGCATTAAGGATACAATTAAGGATTACGGCATTGATGAGGAAGATTTCCTTGCAAGGCTTGACGATATGGTAGAGCAGGCATTTGATGACCAGTGCACAGGTGCTAACCCCAGATATCCTCTTATGAGCGAAATCAAGCAGATGTA
>JAKSQR010000159.1 GCA_024404065.1 Clostridia bacterium
TCTGATTTCTCGGTTAAGGGCTTGCCGTTTAAGGTGTTATAGGTTAAGCCGTCAGGTACGCTCTCAGCATACTTTGCGGTGTATTCCTCTTTAGTAATGGTTTCACCGTTTGATGAGTATTCCTCAGCACCTGAGTCATCAGTAACTGCAGAGCCCTCCCATGTGGTGGCAACCTCGCCCTTCTTAAGCAGGTAAACTATGGTGTTTACTATGCCGTTGGTTGAATGCTCATTTAAGATAACGCCTGTCTTTTCGCCATAGGCGCATACGCCATTTTCGCCTGCTACGCATACAAGCACTGCTTCGTTATCCTTTATGGTGTAAACATTTACACCTGCTGCAAAGTTTTTGCCTGCGGAAATAAGAAGCTCGGGAGTGTCGTTATTGTCTATATAAGCAAAGCTGAATTTTGAATCCTCACTGTAATTCTCTGAATTCATATACTCCTTAAGCACATCTGCATAAAGAGTTTTTACTTCATCGCTGAGCTGGGGCATGGGCTCTGTTTCGGCCTCGCTTGCCTTCTCTGTGGTAACAGCCTCTGTGCCGCCCTTTTCAATAATGGCAATTACGTTATCCTCAGTAAGCGGGTAGCCGTTTCTGCCCATTTCGGATAAATCCTCAGGTACATACTGATTAAACAGCTCTTCAAAATCTGCCTGTGTGGTTTCTTCGTTGCCTGAGTAATATTTTACCTTGTCGCCGTAATCCTTTGTGGGGTCTACGGGTACATTTTCTTTATCGGCAGTTACAACAACGCCTGTCCAGTCCTCAGCAAGTGCGCCCTCTTTAAGTGTGAGCGCCTTGTAGGTTTCCTGATAGTTTTTGCCGTCCTCAAGTAATTCATAGGAGCCTATAATGCCTGTGGAGGCACTGTAAAGGATAGCGCCCTTTTTGCCCTCTGAGCCAATCAGCTTAACCTGATAGCCGTCGTAGGTGTAAATATTTACCTTGGAGTTATCAAATTCGCCCTCTGAAATGAAAAGCTCAGGCACGCTGTTAAGGTCAATATCCTCCAGCATAAAGCGGCAATCCTCAACCTCATATTTGTAGCCGACAAGCTTCTCTTCGTCAGCAAAAATTGTGTATAAATACTCACTGTAAGCCATTTTCCAATTATCAAAATCGGGGGCGGCAGTTGTAGTTTCAGTAGTAACGGGTGCGGTGGTTTCCTCCTCCTTATTTAAGAAGGGGATGTTTATAGAGCAGGCTGTAAGTGAGCCCACTGCAATAACACCGGCGGTAATACCGGCGATTATTTTTTTACAATTCATAAAATAACCTCTCAGTTTTTAAGCTCATCAAGGGTAAGCTCGTAAGCAGGCAAAAATTCATTTACAAATACCTCTGCCTCAGGCATATTCAGCTTTTTGATGGACTCAGCTGTGCTCTCAAGGGCAAGGGTAAATTCGCTGTTGCCAGCCTTCTTCTCCTCAAGGCACTTAATAAGTGCGCTGATTTTATCCGCAGCCTTTACATATTTCCAAAGGTCTTTATCCTCGTCCTTTGGCATAAACATAGCCTCGTAATCCTCTCTGAAATCCTCAGGCAGCATATCAATAAGGCTCTTGCAGGCAACATCCTCCACAGTTTTGAAAGCGGAGCGGACCTCTTCGCTATAATACTTAATGGGTGTGGGCAGGTCACCTGTAAGGGTTTCGGGTGTATCGTGGTATAAGCCAAGCAGGGCTGCTCTTTCGCAGTCCAATTCTTTGCCAAATCTTTTATTTGCTATTACTGTAAGGGCGTGGGCAATAACTGCAACCTCAAAGGAGTGCTCCATCAGATTTTCGCTGTGCTCATTGCGCATAAGTGCCCAGCGGTTAATATATTTCATTCTGGATACCATTGCGTAAAATCCGTTTATCATTGCCACATTCACCTCTTTTTAAGTATTGATGCTCTGCATCCTCCCTATAATAACATAAAGTTGCCCACTTTTCAACGATAATAAGAAAAAATGAACAACTTCTGATGTATTGTATATTATTATTTGTATAAAAAGTAGAAAAGCCCTCTGCTTCCTTGACTTTAGTACGCTAATGTGATAATGTGATAAAGTACATTACTGTAAAATAAGGAGAGATAGTATGAATCTGAGAAACGAACAGATTGATCAGCTTTTCAATGTAATACTTGGTCTTGAATCCATAGAGGATTGCTATCAGTTTTTTGATGACCTTTGCACAATTAAAGAAATACTTGATATGGCACAGCGCCTTGAGGCTGCAAAGCGCCTTCATCAGGGTCAGAATTACTTAGCTATTTCTAAAGAGGTTGGCATAAGCACAGCCACTATAAGCCGTGTAAGCAAGTGCCTTAACTATGGCAACGGCGGCTACAAATCAGCAATAGAGAGGTTAAATAAAGATGAAAAATAATCCTGTAAACAGAAACGAGGAGCAGATTGTATTCGCCCTGCGTGACCTTTATGAAGCTTACGGCTACAGCCAGTATAAAATGGTAAAGTTTGAGGAGTATGATTTCTACGCAAGAAACAAAAACTTCCTCGTATCTGATAACATTATAACATTTAATGATACAAATGGCAAGCTTATGGCATTAAAACCTGACGTAACTCTTTCCATTATCAAAAACACCACTGATAAGCCTGACGAATTACACAAGGTTTACTACCGTGAGAATGTTTACCGTGTATCAAAAAGCAGCCA
>JAKSQR010000016.1 GCA_024404065.1 Clostridia bacterium
CCTGCAGCGGAAGCACCTATAATAATATATTCCATTATTTTGCACCTCCATCCTCAGCATATACGAGAGCGCCGTTAGGGCAATTCTTTACGCAGGCAGGCTCATCCCCACCGCAAAGGTCGCATTTAAGGGCGATTTCACCGGGGAGAATACAACCTACGGGGCAAACTGCAAGGCAGGTCATACAGCCTATGCACTTATCCTCATTTACAGATACAATACCTGTTTTGCTGTCCTTTGTCATTGCTCCTGTAATGCAGGCTTTTACACAGGCAGGGTCATCACAATGCCTGCAATTTACTGCAACGGAAACAAACTTATCGCCATATACTTTTACACGGTTTGAAACAGCCTTACCTGTTTCTTTATATGCCTTAACTATATCCTTACTCATTGAGTGATTGGTTTTACAGTAAACCTCACAAAGGCGGCAGTTAATGCATAATTCTTCTTTTGCAAATACTTTTTTCATTATACTACCTCCTTATTCGCCGGCATGCTTAATGCCAAGTATTTCAAGCTCTTTTTCGCTTAAACCAATGCCTCTGAGCATAAGTCTGTTACCACGAAGTGAATCAATGGAGTTAATACCCATACCGCCCATAATTTCTTTGATTTCATGGGTCCATGCAGTAATAAGATTTATAACTCTCTTATGAGCAATTTCGGGGTTAAGCCTCTTTGTAAGCTCGGGTCTCTGTGTTGCAATACCCCAGTTACATTTACCTGTGTTACAGGTGCCACACATATGGCAGCCCATAGCAATAAGGGGAGCGGAGGCAACATAGCAGGCATCTGCACCAAGGGCAATAGCCTTAACTATATCACTTGAGCATCTGAAGCTGCCTGCTGCAACAAGAGAAACTGTTGAGCGTATGCCTTCATCACGAAGTCGCTGGTCTGCTGCTGCAAGGGCAAGCTCAATGGGAATACCTACATTATCACGTATTCTTGTTGGGGCAGCACCTGTGCCGCCTCTGAAACCGTCTATTACTATAATATCAGCACCTGCTCTTGCACAGCCTGAAGCAATAGCACTTACATTGTGTACGGCTGCAATCTTAACTGAAACAGGCTTTTTGTTATCTGTAAGCTGTTTTAAGCTCCATATAAGCTGGCGTAAGTCTTCAATAGAATAAATATCGTGATGAGGGGCAGGGGAAATAGCGTCAGAGCCCTCAGGAATCATACGGGCGTTAGAAACCTCTACATTAACCTTTTCACCGGGAAGGTGACCGCCGATACCTGGCTTTGCACCCTGACCAATTTTAATCTCAATACACTTTGAGTTTTTAAGGTAATCCTTATGTACACCAAATCTACCTGATGCTACCTGAACTACTGCATAATCAGAAAGATTATATAAATCAGGATGAAGACCGCCTTCACCTGTATTAAAGAGTGTACCAAGCTCCTTAGCTGCCATAGCAAGTGATTTCTGAGCATTAAGTGAGATTGAACCAAAGCTCATTGCAGAGAACATAATAGGTGTTTCAATAATAATCTGAGGGGGCATTTTTGTGGTAGTTTTGCCCTTTTTATCAGCCTCAAGCTTTTCAGGCTTTCTGCCGAGGATTGCTCTTGTTTCCATAGGCTCACGGAGGGGGTCAATGGAGGGGTTTGTTACCTGAGAAGCGTTGAGCAAAATGTGATCCCAATAAATAGGATAGGGCTTAGGTGTACCCATTGCAGAGAGCAGGGTAGAGCCGGTATTTGCCTGCCTGCAGATTTCCTGCTGATACTGTGGGGTCCAGTTTGCATTCTCGTTATAATCGCAAACATATTTTTCAATTCTTAAAGCGCCTGTGGGGCATAAATCCACACATCTGTGGCAGGCTACACAGGTATTTGAGTTGCAAAGTACAGTTTTGCCGTCATCATCAAAATAATGGCATTCATTGGAGCACTGACGCACACAGCAGCCACAGTTTACGCACTTGTCTTTATCTCTGATAACTGTGAATCTGCGGGGAATATAATTTATCATTATTCGTCAACCTCCTCTTCTATTTCAAGGGGAATAAATACAGGCTCTGCACCTGAAACTGACCATACCTTATCCGGGTCAGGGCATATAATTCTGATAGCAGATTCCTCTGATGCAAAGTAGGCTCTGTCGCCCTTTATAGCTGCAGTAAGAGAACGAAGCTTAAGTCTGTCATTGATTGCTAACAGACCCTTATTTGAGCCGAGAATTACTGAGAAGGGACCATTTACAAGAGCGCCACTGTATATTGCTCTGAGGGTTGTGAAATACTCTTTCTTATCCTCAGGCATTCTGTCAATTTCGTCCCACTCGGGGGCAGTAAGTACATCAGCAGCTACCTCAATAGGCAGGTTGTGATGTCTTAAAAGATGGTCAAAGAGGTAGGTGATAACCTCAGTATCGGTCTGCATGGTGCAGATATAGCCAAACTGCTCAATGTATCTGCGGTTTGTATCGTAGCTTGAAATTTCACCATTATGTACTATTGACCAATCAAGTATGTTAAAAGGATGAGCGCCGCCCCACCAACCGGGAGTGTTTGTAGGGAAACGACCATGAGCAGTCCAAAGGTAGGCTTCATATCTGTCAAGCATATAAAATTCGCCTACATCTTCAGGGTAGCCAACAGCCTTAAAGCAGCCCATATTCTTACCTGATGAAAAGATGTATGCACCCTCAATGGAGTTGTTTACCTTAGTTACACACTGAGCTACATACTCATCCTCATCAAGCCTTGATGTTTTCATTCTTACTCTGTTTGCCTTACCAAAATATCTCCAGATATCAGGACCTAAATCAATGCTTGGTACAGGCTTTGTGGGTATTCTCTCTGCTACATCAATATTAAAATGCTTAAAGAGAAATTCCTCACAGGTTTTTCTTGCCTCTACGTTATCATAAAATACGTGGAAGGCATTTTCATCCTTATGGTCGGGGTAAATGCCATAAGCGGCAAAGCCACCGCCAAGACCATTGGATCTGTCGTGCATCAGAGAAATTGATTTGATAATCTCTGAGCCGTTGATTTTATTGCCTTTTTTGTCAATGATAGCTGCTATCGCACAGCCAGATGGAATTCTTATCTGTCCTTCTTTTAACATAAGCACCTCTCCATATATGCCAATATGCACGCCGATATTTTTACATATCAGCGTGCTTTATAAATGATATTTATCAGTCTTCGTCTATGCCCTGAAGTGCATCATAGCCGTGCTCACCGGTACGAACCTTAATAACATCTTCAACATCATAAACAAAGATTTTACCGTCGCCAAGCTCACCGGTGTAAAGTACCTTTCTTGCAGTTTCAATAACTGTCTTAACGGGTACTTCAGAAACAACAACCTCAAGCTTAATCTTTGAGTGGAGGTTCATTTCCTCAACCTCAACACCACGGTACTTTCTTACGTGACCCTTCTGAACACCGCAGCCCATAACGTTTGTAACTGTCATACCGGTTACACCGATTGCATTCATAGCTTCCTTAAGGTCATCAAACTTTGCAGGGTTGAAAATCATAACAACCTTTGAAAGTGTAGCATCTGTCTTTGTTGTAAAGGTTTCAACGGGAACTGCCTTTTCAACTGAAGCAGCAGGAACAGAAGCTGTCTTGTGGCTTGCGATAAGTACATTTGAGGGAACGAAGTCTGCATAAGCTGAGGGAAGGTTGTGCTCAGTAGCATCAAGACCCTTGATTTCTTCCTCCTGACTTACACGAAGGCCGTTAGTCTTCTTGATGATAAAGAATGTAATTACCATAAGAACTGCTGCCCATGCTGCAACTGAAGCAAAGCCTACAAGCTGAATGCCAAGCTGCTTAAAGCCACCGCCATAGAAAAGACCCTTGCCAACGCCGTCATAACCTGTTGAGAAAAGACCTACTGCGATTGTACCCCATATACCGTTTGCCATGTGTACACCAACTGCACCAACGGGGTCATCAATGTGAGCCTTCTTATCAAGTACTTCTACTACAAATACTACAAGGAAACCTGCAACAAGGCCGATAATCATTGAGCCAAGAGCATCTACGCAGTCACAAGGTGCTGTAATTGCTACAAGGCCTGCAAGTGAAGCGTTAAGGCTCATTGAAACGTCGGGCTTGCCATCCTTAATCCAGGTGAAGATCATGGTTGTGCAGGTTGCTACTGCAGGAGCCATTGTTGTGGTAAGGAATATAGAAGCGAGTGTATCTGTGTCAGTTGCGGCTGCACCATTGAAGCCGTACCAACCAAACCAAAGAATGAATACACCAAGTGCGCCAAGTGTAAGTGAGTGACCGGGGATAGCCTTTACTTTTACTTTGCCATCCTTACCCTTAACATATTTACCAATACGGGGTCCAAGCATCCATGCACCGATAAGAGCTGCAATACCACCAACCATGTGAATAGCTGTTGAGCCTGCGTAGTCGTGGAAGCCCATCTTTGCAAGCCAGCCGTTTGAGTTCCAGATCCAGCCTGCTTCAATAGGATAAACAAAAGCAGAAATTACTGCTGAGTAAATACAATAGGATGAAAACTTTGTTCTCTCTGCCATAGCACCTGAAACGATTGTTGCAGCAGTTGCACAGAAAACAAGGTTAAATACGAAGTTTGACCAGTCACCCATAGACTGGAAGTAGCTTGTGAAAAATTTAACATTGGGAACACCGAAAAGACCACCTATATAGTGCTCACCAAACATAAGACCGTAACCTAAAATGATGAAAACAACAGCACCAATGCAGAAGTCCATCAGGTTTTTCATAATGATGTTACCTGCATTCTTTGCTCTGGTAAAACCTGTTTCTACCATTGCAAAGCCACACTGCATAAAGAATACCAGTGCTGCGCCTATAAGGAACCATACTCCAAACAGGCTTTCGTTCATTGTTGCTAAAATTGAATCTGCCATAATTTAACCTCCTCTAAATTTTTATGTAGAATCAATAAAAAAAGAGTATGGCTCACCAAATAAACCATACTCCATTGCATGCAGAAAATAAAATAACAGACCCTTTCTGAAGAGCCCTGAAAGTAATAAAAATTACCTTATAAAACGTAAAAGGGCGCTCAACATTACTGTTGAACGCCTTTGTTCTATGTGCTGATTATACAGCCCATTTTTACCTATGTCAATACGTTAAATTATTTTTGGGGATATGTATAAAATAAACTAAAAGCAATATGAATGTTTGTTAAATATAACAACAAAAAGCAGGTGTAAAAACTACACCTGCTTAAGCTTTAGTCTTCAGTTATAGTAGCAATGCTGATGGTAACTTCTTCAAGTACATCAAGCAGAACCTTAACTGTATCAAGGCTTGTAAACATGGATACATTATTCTGGGTTGCGCATCTTCTGATTGCTACACCATCCTCATAGTGTATACCACTCATAATTGCTCTTGTATTTATTACGTAGCTTACAAAGCCACTCTTTATTGCCTCAAGTACATCCTCGCTGCCTTCGCTGGGTTTATATCTTCTTCTGCAGCGGATACCATGAGATTTAAGGTAATCTACTGTAAGACCTGTTGCTTCAATATTAAAGCCCATGTCGTAAAATCTCTTAACAAGAGGGAAGCCTTCCTCTTTATCCTCATCAGCAAGTGTTACAAGTACTGTGCCGTAGTTTTTAAGAGTCATACCTGAAGCGGTAAGTGCCTTAAACATTGCTCTGTGAAGCTTATGGTCATAGCCGATTGCTTCGCCTGTTGATTTCATTTCAGGTGAAAGGTAGCTATCCATACCACGAAGCTTTGAGAATGAGAATGCGGGTACCTTTACGCACCATCTTTCCTTTTCTTCAGCATAAAGCACATCAATGCCCTGCTCCTTAAGTGACTTGCCAAGCATACAGAGTGTGGCAATATCAGCAAGTGAATAGCCTGTTGACTTTGAAAGGAATGGAACTGTACGTGATGAACGGGGGTTTACCTCTATGATGTAAACATTCTCATCGTTATCACAGATAAACTGAATGTTGTAAAGGCCTATAATGCCTATGCCAAGACCAAGCTTCTGTGTGTAGTCAAGTATAGTCTCTTTAACCTTATCTGAAACAGAGTAGGGGGGATATACGCTTATAGAGTCGCCTGAGTGAACGCCTGTTCTTTCAACAAGCTCCATAATGCCGGGTACAAATACATCCTTGCCGTCGCAGACTGCATCTACCTCAAGCTCTTTACCTCTTATGTATTTATCAACAAGTACGGGTCTGTCCTCGTCAATTTCAACAGCAGTTTTAAGGTAATGTCTTAAATCTTCCTCTTTAGCAACTATCTGCATTGCACGACCACCAAGAACGAAGGAAGGTCTTACAAGTACGGGGTAGCCGATATCTGCAGCAGCCTTTACACCATCCTCGATGTTTGTAACTGCCATACCCTTAGGCTGAGGAATATCAAGCTCCTTAAGAAGCTTTTCAAAGGCATCTCTGTTTTCTGCTCTTTCAATAGCGTCACAGTCTGTGCCTATAATCTTAACACCGTGGTCTTTAAGGGGCTCAGCAAGGTTAATTGCTGTCTGACCGCCTAAGGTAACTACAACACCATCAGGCTTTTCAAGGTTAATAACATTCATTACATCTTCAACTGTAAGGGGCTCAAAGTAGAGCTTATCAGAGCAGGTGTAATCTGTAGAAACGGTTTCGGGGTTATTATTTATAATAATAGCCTCATAGCCTGCAGCTTTAATGGTCTGTACTGCGTGTACGGTGGAGTAGTCAAACTCAACGCCCTGACCTATACGGATAGGACCTGAGCCGAGTACTACAACCTTTTGCTTATCAGAGCAGAAGGATTCATTTTCGCTTTCGTAGGTTGAATAGTAGTAGGGAACATAGCTGTCAAACTCAGATGCACAGGTATCTATCATCTTGTATTTAGGTGCAATGCTCTCCTTTAATCTCATCTCATAGATTGTTCTTTCTGTAGTATCCCACAGCTTTGCAATCTCTTTATCTGAGAAGCCCATCTTCTTTGCTTCCTTAAGATATTCAATATCATTTACGTTAAAGCAAAGGTCAATTTCCATATTGATAATATTTGTAATCTTGCGAAGGAAGATATTATCAATACCTGTTACGTTGTGAATTTCATCTATTAAGTCTTTATCTCTTCTTATAAGCTCTGCAATAGCATAAATTCTGTCATCAGTGCCTATTGCAATGTATTTAAGAAGCTCTTCAGTAGGAGTTTCGCTGAATTTCTCCATATAAAGGTGGTAGCAGCCAATTTCAAGTGAGCGTACTGCCTTAAGAAGGCTTTCCTCCATTGTACGACCAATGCTCATACATTCGCCTGTTGCCTTCATCTGAGTGCTGAGGGAGTTATTAGCATCAGCAAATTTATCAAAGGGGAAACGGGGCATCTTGGTAACTACATAGTCAAGTGCAGGCTCAAAGGATGCGGGAGTATTTGCAAGCATAATCTCCTCAAGGTGCATACCTACACCGATTTTTGCACTTACTCTTGCAATGGGGTAGCCTGAAGCCTTTGATGCAAGGGCTGATGAACGTGAAACTCTGGGGTTAACCTCAATAAGATAATACTGGAAGCTTTCAGGGTCAAGGGCAAACTGTACATTACAACCGCCTTCAATCTTGAGCGCTCTGATTATCTTAAGAGCTGATGAACGAAGCATGTGATACTCTTTGTTGGTAAGTGTCTGTGAGGGGCACACAACAATAGAGTCACCTGTGTGTATACCAACAGGGTCAAGGTTTTCCATATTACAGATAGTAATAGCGGTATCATTCTTATCACGCATTACTTCGTATTCAATTTCTTTATAACCCTTAACACTCTTTTCAATAAGCACCTGACTTACGGGGGAGAGTGCAATAGCATTCTTTATAATCTCTGCAAATTCCTCTTTGTTATCTGCAAAGCCGCCACCTGTGCCACCAAGGGTAAAGGCAGGTCTTAAAACAACGGGGTAGCCGATTTCTTCAGCAGCAGCAAAGCCCTCTTCAATAGAGTTTACTATAATGCTGGGAAGTACAGGCTCACCGATTGATTCGCACATCTGCTTGAATAAATCTCTGTCCTCAGCCTTTTCAATACTTTCACTGCTTGTGCCAAGAAGCTCAACATTACATTCTTTAAGAACGCCCTTCTTCTCAAGGCGCATTGCAAGGTTTAAGCCTGTCTGTCCGCCGATACCGGGAAGGATAGCATCAGGTCTTTCTTTTCTGATAATTTTTGCAAGGTATTCAAGAGTAAGGGGCTCCATATATACCTTATCTGCCATTTTGGGGTCTGTCATAATTGTGGCAGGGTTTGAGTTACATAATATTACGTGGTAGCCCTCTTCTTTAAGAGCCATACACGCCTGAGTGCCGGCGTAGTCAAATTCTGCAGCCTGACCTATAACAATGGGGCCAGAGCCAATAACCAGCACGGATTTTATATCTGTACGCTTTGGCATAATTATTCCTCCATAAGATCAAGAAAACATTTGAATAAATAGTCGCTGTCCTGTGGGCCGGGTGCGCTTTCAGGGTGATACTGAACACCAAATACCTTATCCTCTACACATTCAACACCCTCAATAGTGTTATCAAGAATGTTTATGTGTGTAGCGGTAAGCTTTGTAGCCTTAAGGCTTTCGGTATCAACAGCGTATGAGTGGTTCTGTGAGGTGATTTCAATTTTGCCGTTCTTCTTATTAAGAACAGGATGGTTACCGCCTCTGTGACCAAACTTGAGCTTATAGGTTTTTGCACCGTAGGCAAGAGAAATAATCTGATGGCCAAGGCAAATGCCGAAAATGGGATATTTGCCTATAAGATTTTTTATTGTTTCAATTGTTTCTGTTACATCGGTAGGGTCGCCGGGACCATTTGAAATAAATATTCCGTCCGGATGTAATTTCTCAATTGTTTTTGCGTCTGTATTGTAGGGTACAACTATTACATTTATGCCGTAGCTGTTAAGTGAGCGCACAATATTGAGCTTAATACCGCAGTCAATAGCTACTACGGTTTTCTTTGCACCTGCCATATTGTAGTGGCAGATTGCCTTGTGGCTTACTCTGCTTACAGCGTCAGTTTTAACAGGGGTATTTTTAATAATTTCAATGCCCTCTTCAACTGATGTTTCCACGCTTGTTATTACAGCTCTGCGGCTGCCTACATCACGGATGTATCTTGTAAGCTGTCTTGTATCTATACCGCTTATACCAACGATATCATACTGCTCCATAACTGCTGCAAGGGTCTCTTTGCTTCTGAAGTTTGAAGGCTCATCGTTATACTCCCTTACAATAAATCCGCCTATTGTAGGAATATCAGTTTCATAGTCATCATCTGCCATACCATAGTTGCCTATGAGTGGGTAGGTCATAACTACACCCTGGTCTGTGTAGGATGGGTCAGAAAGGATTTCCTGATAGCCTACCATTGAGGTATTAAATACTATTTCAAGCACCTTTTCAGTTGTACTGCCGAAAGAGTAGCCATCATAGTATGTGCCATCTTCAAAAATCAGACGGCGGTCAAATTTTTTCAGCATATTAAATCTCTCCATCTTATATTTAATCTTTTACTGATAATTTCTGCTCAAATCTGTCTTTGCGGGTATCACTTGGTATGCTTGTGGGGTAGCTGCCATCAAAGCAGGCACTGCAGTAATGGTCACTGCAGGTTATATCCTTAAGTGCTTCAACGGGTAAATAACCAAGTGAATCAACATTTATTATTTTCTCAATCTCCGCTATTGTGTGCTGGCAGGCAATCAGATGCTCCTCAGAGTCTATATCTGTGCCGTAGTAGCAGGGATGTAAAAACGGGGGAGAGGATATACGCATGTGTATCTCCTTAGCTCCTGCCTCACGAAGAAGCTTTACAAGTCTGCCTGAGGTAGTGCCTCTTACAATTGAGTCATCTACAAGCACAACTCTTTTGCCCTTAACATTCTCTTCAATAGCTGAGAGCTTGATTTTAACTTTATCTAATCTTGAGGATTGACCTGGTGATATAAATGTACGGCCGATATATTTATTTTTAATAAGACCTATGGAGTAGGGAATGCCAGATTCTCTGCTGTAGCCGAGAGCGGCATCAAGGCCTGAATCGGGTACACCTATTACTACATCTGCCTCACAGGGGTGAGCCTTTGCAAGTATTTCGCCAGCTTTTACTCTTGATGAATGTACGGAAACACCGTCTATAACTGAATCCGGTCTTGCAAAGTATATATACTCAAATGCACATATTTTTCTTTCCTTTTCGCCACAGTGAGCTCTGTTTGATGTAACGTTTTCACCATCAAATACAAGTATTTCACCGGGCTCAACATCTCTTATAAACTCAGCACCTACGGCCTTTAATGCACAAAGCTCAGATGCAACTATGTACATGTTATCAGGTGTTTTGCCGTAGCAAAGGGGTCTGAAGCCATAAGGGTCCCTTGCACATATAAGCTTTTGCGGGGACATTATTATAAGTGAGTAAGCGCCGTCAAGCACATTCATTGCTCTGCACACAGCCTCCTCTATTGAGGCGGAAACAAGGCGCTCTTTAGTAACATAATATGCAATAGTTTCGGTATCGCTTGTGGTGTGGAAAATCGCACCTGTCATCTCAAGCATATTGCGAAGCTCAAGGGCGTTGCTAAGGTTACCATTATGGGCAATAGCCATTTTACCTTTCTGATGGTTTACCTCGATAGGCTGGCAGTTATTACGGTTTGTACCGCCTGTTGTGCCATATCTTACGTGACCTACCGCAATTTTGCCCTCAGGCATAGATGCCAAAACAGACGGGGTAAAAACCTCACCTACAAGACCAAGGTCCTTATGGGAGGCAAAAACTCCGTCGTCATTAACTACAATGCCGCAGCTTTCCTGGCCTCTGTGCTGTAAAGCATAGAGACCATAGTAAACTACATTTGCTATATCAAAAGCTTCGGGAGATATTGCACCGAATACTCCACACTCTTCATGAATGCTCATTTTGAAATCCTGTCTTTCTTATTTAAGTGCATGCTTTAATGAAGCATTGATAAATCCGCTGAATAATGGATGGGGATTGTTGGGGCGTGATTTGAATTCAGGATGGTACTGAACACCAACATAGAAATCACGGTCGCTGATTTCTACAACCTCAACAAGTCGCTTATCGGGTGAAAGACCGGAAAGGGTAAGACCGCTTGCTTCAAACTGCTCACGGTAATCATTATTAAACTCATATCTGTGTCTGTGTCTTTCGCTGATGGTCTGACTTCTGTAGCACTTATAAAGAACACTGTCATCCTTAACAAGGCAGGGGTAAGCGCCGAGCCTTAATGTGCCGCCCTTGTCAACATCATCACTCTGGTCAGGCATAAAGTCAATTACCTTATGCTTGCAGTTTGCGTCAAACTCACCGGAGTTTGCATCAGCAAAGCCAAGAACGTTTCTTGCATATTCAATGCAGGCAATCTGCATACCAAGGCAGATACCAAAGTAGGGAAGCTTATTTTCACGGGCATATTTTGCTGAAAGAATCATACCCTCAATGCCTCTGTCACCAAAGCCACCGGGAACAATAATGCCGTCAAGGTCCTGAAGCTTCTTATCTACATTTTCTGCTGTAATCTGCTCTGAATCAATCCACTGAATATCTACATTTGCACTCTGATAGTAGCCTGCGTGTCTGAGAGCCTCTGCAACTGAAAGATATGCATCATGAAGGGCAGTGTACTTACCAACAAGACCAATCTTAACTGTATGCTCTCTGTTTTCGATAAGCTCAACCATCTTTTTCCAGTCGGATAAATCAGGTACTCTTGTCTGAAGGTTAAGCTCACGGCAAACAACCTCTGAGAAATATGCCTTTTCAAGCATAAGGGGTGCCTCATAAAGGTTAGGAAGTGTAATATTTTCAATTACACAATCGGGCTTTACGTTACAGAAAAGTGAGATTTTCTTAAAAATGCTTTCCTCAAGGGGTCTGTCACAACGTAAAACAATAATATTGGGGTTAATGCCCATACCACGGAGCTCTTTAACTGAGTGCTGTGTGGGCTTTGATTTATGCTCATCACTACCACTTAAGAAGGGAACAAGTGTAACGTGGATAAATAAGCTGTTTTCCTGACCTACCTCAAGTGAAATCTGTCTTACTGCCTCAAGGAAGGGCTGTGATTCAATATCACCAATAGTGCCGCCGATTTCTGTAATAACTACATCTGCGTCACTCTGCTTACCTACACGGTAAACAAACTCTTTAATTTCGTCTGTAATGTGGGGGATAACCTGTACTGTAGAGCCAAGATATTCACCACGGCGCTCCTTATTAAGAACGTTCCAGTAAACCTTACCTGTTGTAAGGTTTGAAAATTTATTTAAGTCCTCATCAATAAATCTTTCGTAGTGACCAAGGTCAAGGTCAGTTTCAGCACCATCCTCAGTTACATAAACCTCACCGTGCTGATAGGGGCTCATTGTACCGGGGTCAACATTGATGTATGGGTCAAGCTTCTGTGCGGCAACCTTAAGACCTCTTGCCTTAAGCAGACGGCCAAGAGATGCGGCAGTAATGCCCTTGCCAAGACCTGAAACAACGCCGCCTGTTACAAATATATATTTTGTCATAGCAATCTCTCCTTATTCCCACTCTACTGTGGCTGGTGGTTTTGATGTGATATCGTAAACTACTCTTGTTATATTGCCAAGCTGATTTGTGATTTTATTACTTGCACTCTCAAGTACCTCAAAGGGTAACTTTGTAAATGTAGCAGTCATAAAGTCATCAGTTGTAACTGCTCTTAAAGCAACTGTGTAGCCGTATGTACGGGCATCACCCTTAACACCTACGCTCTTTAAGTCTGTAAGCACTGCAAAGTACTGATTGGTCATACCCTCACAGTCAAATGCAGCAACCTCCTGCCTGAAGATATAATCAGCCTCACGAAGGGTGTCAAGCTTATCCTTTGTAATTTCACCAATTACTCTTACTGCAAGACCGGGGCCGGGGAATGGCTGTCTGAAAACAAGCTCTCTGGGTAATCCAAGCTTTAAGCCAACCTCTCTTACCTCATCCTTAAATAAATCTCTGAGGGGCTCTACAATGCTTTCAAAAGCAATTACGTCAGGCAGACCGCCAACATTGTGGTGGCTCTTGATAACTGCACTGTCGCCCTTACCACTCTCAATAACGTCGGGGTAAATTGTGCCCTGTGCGAGTATATCAACCTTGCCTATCTTCTTTGCTTCAGCCTCAAAGGTTCTTATAAATTCTTCGCCAATTATCTTTCGTTTTGTTTCGGGGTCTGTAACACCCTTGAGCTTACCAAGGAATACATCCTCAGCATTTGCTCTTATAAAGTTATCACCAAAGCGTGATTTGAAGGTTTCCTCAACAAAATCGCCCTCATCTTTTCTCATAAGACCATGGTCTACAAAGATGCAGGTTAAATTACTGCCTACTGCTTTGTAAAGAAGGGCAGCAGCTACTGATGAATCAACACCGCCTGAAAGGGCAAGAAGTACTTTTTTGCCTGCTAAATCCTTGCTGAGCTTTTCAACTGATGAATCTATAAAGCTTTCCATCTTCCAGTCGCCTGCACAGCCACATACATCAAATATAAAGTTTTTAAGCATTACATTGCCGTACTCTGTGTGGTTTACTTCGGGGTGGAACTGAACGCCATAAAGCTTCTTTTCAGCATTGCACATTGCAGCGCAGGGACACTGGTCTGTGGTAGCTATAATTTCAAAGCCTTCAGGAGCCTTACAGATATAGTCTGTGTGGCTCATCCAGCAGATATTTTCAGTGGGAACATCCTTAAAAATCTTGCTATCTTTAACTCTTACTGTGGTTTTACCATATTCACTTGAGTTTTCTGCACTTGTGATTTCACCGCCTGCCATGTAAGCCATAAGCTGGTCACCATAGCAAATGCCAAGCACAGGAATGCCAAGTGTAAGTATTTCGGGGTCATAGTGTGGTGATTTTTCATCATAAACACTATTAGGACCGCCTGTGAAAATAATACCCTTGTAGCCTTCAGCAACAATTTCACTGCAGGTTATTTTGTTATAGGGCTTAATTTCTGCGTAAACGTGATTTTCACGGACTCTGCGGGCAATCAGCTGATTATACTGACCACCAAAGTCCATTACCAGAATTTTTTCCATAACACACCTCTTATATTTAATCTCTCTTAATAATATGAAAAATTAGTTTCAGGCTTATTTACCTGAGTCACCATAGTTTGCAAGTACTCTTGCAGATGGGTCGTTTACGTTACAGCCTTCCCAGCTCTTGTTAGGCATCCAGAAATCCACTACCATAGGAGCCTGACCGGGATAGTACTTTTCAAAAATCTCTCTGTAAAGTAAGGATTCTTTGGTGAAGGGGGTAGCATAGTCATACTTTGCAGCCTTCTCTTTGAATTCTTCCTCTGTATACATAGCCTCTGCATACTCTTTAAGGTCATCAACCATTGAGTGACCTACTGCGTCTGAGAATGCAGCTTTCTCTCTCATTAAAATATCGTAGGGCAGGTAGTCACCTTCAAAAGCGTGACGGAGTAAGTACTTGCCCTTGCCGTAGGTGTTCATCTTTTTAGCAGGGTCAATGCTCATTACATACTCTGCAAAATCAAGGTCACCAAAGGGAACTCTTGCCTCAAGTGAGTTTACTGAAATACATCTGTCAGCACGGAGAACATCATACATGTGAAGCTCTCTGATTCTCTTCTGTGATTCCTTCTGGAATTCCTCAGCAGAGGGAGCAAAATCAGTATATTTGTAGCCGAAAAGCTCATCTGAGATTTCGCCTGTAAGAAGTACTCTGATATCAGTATTTTCGTGGATGTACTTACAGATAAGGTACATACCCATTGAAGCTCTGATTGTTGTAATATCGTAAGTGCCAAGCAGTGCAACAACCTCTTCAAGGCTCTGAAGCACCTGCTCTTTAGTCATAATAACCTCTGTGTGGTCACTGCCGAGGTAATCTGCAACCTGCTTTGCGTATTTAAGGTCAATAGCATCGCCTTCCATACCTATTGCAAATGTGCGGATAGGCTTATCGCTCTTCTTAGCAGCAATAGCGCATACAAGGGAGCTGTCAAGACCGCCTGAAAGAAGGAAGCCAACCTTTGCATCTGCTACAAGACGCTTTTCAACACCTGCAACAAGTCTGTCGTGTATGCCCTTGCAGATTGTTTCTACGTCGTCAGTAACAACCTCTTTAACCTCAGTCATATCACGGTAGCAAATGAATTTGCCGTCCTTGTAATAATGTCCGGGAGGGAAGGGCATTACTTTATCTACAAGCTTTACAATGTTTTTGGGCTCGCTTGCAAATACGATAGTGCCGTTTTTGTTATATCCATAGTAAAGGGGACGAATGCCGATAGGATCTCTTGCGGCAATGTACTCCTGTGTTTTTCCATCAAAAATAATAAGTGCATATTCAGCATCCAGCATTCTGAACATATCAGTGCCGTACTCAAAATATAATGGTAAAAGTATTTCGCAGTCGCTGTCGCTTACAAATTCATAGCCCTTGCTTACCAAATCAGCTTTCATCTGAGCAAAGCCATAAATTTCACCGTTACATACTACATAGCTGCCATCTCTCTCAAAAGGCTGCATTCCTTCGGGATGAAGGCCCATAATAGCAAGCCTGTGGAAGCCTAATAAACCCTTACCTGTATCAATAATTTTGCTGTCATCAGGGCCTCTTGAAACTGTGTTATTGAAACCCTCATTGAATAATTCCTCTTCTAAAACTTTTTCACAGTATCCCATTATTGAACACATATTGGGCACCTCCTTCTAAATCTCTCTATAAACAACAATGTCCTGAGGCATATTTCAGCCTCAGTTATTGTTGCAAAATTATAATTATTTAATTATTTTACGCTGAAAAGTAAATCACCGTAGCTGGGGTATGGCCAGTATTTCTTAGCTGTAACAGCTTCTGCATCGTCACAAGCCTTTCTGAGGTCTGCCATTTCGTTAAGAAGCATTTCCTTAACAGCCTGAGCCTCTGCTACCATATCAGCACATTCTTCAGTCTTTGCTATTGCTGCTTCAAGAGCGTCTGTCTTATCAGCAATGTCATCAAGAAGAGCTGAAAGCTTCTTAATAACACCAACTTCGTACTTGCAGGGGATTTCATCACAAATGCTCTTCTTGAGTGATGTAGTCTTAGCAAGCTCCTTAAGGTAAGCTGCGATTGCGGGAGCGATATCACCACGAGCCATTGAAACCATTGTGTTAGCTTCAATCTTAACTGTCTTGCAGTAGTTTTCAAGGCAGATGTCATGGCGGGAAGTAACTTCCTCAAGGGTGTAAATCTTATGGTTGATAAGTAAGTCTGTGTTCTTCTTATCAAGGAGGTGAGGAATAGCATCTGCAGTAGTCTTGTAGTTGCAAAGACCTCTTACTGCTGTTGCTTCTTCAATCCAGCTGTCGTCATAGCCGTTGCCGTTGAAGATGATTCTCTTGTGATCCTTGATTGTCTTTCTTATCATTTCGTGAAGAGCTGTTTCAAAGTCCTCAACGTTTTCAAGGCGGTCAGCATAAATCTTAAGTGATTCAGCTACTGCTGTGTTAAGCATAATGTTTGCACAAGCAATGGAGTCGCTTGAGCCAAGCATTCTGAATTCAAACTTGTTGCCTGTGAATGCGAAGGGAGATGTTCTGTTTCTGTCGGTTGTATCCTTAGTGAACTTAGGAAGAACGTGAACACCAAGCTTCATAACCTGCTTATCAGTTGCGTTGTAAGGCTCATCCTTCTCAATAGCTTCCATAATAGCTTCAAGCTCATCACCAAGGAAGATGGAAACAACTGCGGGAGGTGCTTCGTTAGCACCAAGTCTGTGGTCGTTACCTGCAGTTGCTACTGAAATACGAAGTAAATCCTGATAATCATCAACAGCCTTGATTACTGCGCAAAGGAAAAGTAAGAACTGTGCGTTCTCATAAGGAGTTTTACCAGGGGAAAGAAGGTTTACACCGCTGTCTGTGCAGATAGACCAGTTATTGTGCTTACCACTGCCGTTTACGCCTGCAAAAGGCTTCTCGTGAAGGAGGCAAACAAGACCGTGACGTGAAGCAACCTTCTTCATAATTTCCATTGTGAGCTGGTTGTGGTCTGTTGAAACGTTTGTGGTTGTGAAAATAGGAGCAAGCTCGTGCTGTGCAGGAGCAACCTCGTTATGCTCAGTTTTAGCAAGAATGCCAAGTGACCAGAGCTCTTCGTTAAGGTCATCCATGAATGCCTGTACACGGGGCTTGATTACACCAAAGTAATGGTCGTCCATTTCCTGACCCTTAGGTGATTTAGCACCAAAAAGAGTACGGCCTGTATAAACAAGGTCAGGTCTCTTTGCATACATTTCAGCGTCAACAAGGAAATATTCCTGCTCAGGACCAACTGAACATCTTACGCACTTAACTGTATCATCACCAAAGAGGCGGATAATACGCATAGCCTGTTTATTAAGTGCCTGCATTGAACGGAGCAGGGGAGTTTTCTTATCAAGAGCATGTCCGCCGTAGGAGCAGAATGCTGTGGGGATACATAATGTTTTATCCTTAATAAAAGCGTAGGAGGTGGGGTCCCATGCTGTGTAGCCTCTTGCCTCAAATGTTGCACGAAGGCCGCCGCTGGGGAATGATGATGCATCAGGCTCGCCCTTGATAAGCTCTTTGCCTGAGAATTCCATAATTACGCCGCCATCAGGTGATGGGGAAATGAAGCTGTCGTGCTTTTCAGCGGTAACGCCTGTAAGAGGCTGGAACCAATGAGTGTAGTGGGTTGCGCCATTACTAACAGCCCAGTCCTTCATTGCTGTAGCTACTGCGTTAGCTACGTTAATATCTAAGTCTGCTCCCTCATCAATTGTCTTCTTGAGTGAATTGTAGACTTTGGCAGATAAGGTTGCCTTCATAACTCTGTCGTCAAATACTTTGCTGCCAAAAACTTCTGTAACTGTACTCATTGTAGTTCTCCTTTCAAACTGTGAATTATTTACCTGAGTATCAAAAAGAGGCAAAGAGACCCTATGCAGGCCCCTTTGCCTTAATTACCAATTAAATGCTTTGATAAAATGAAAAACCACACCGCAGCGCCACGGGGGCATTGCAGCTGTTATCTTGTTTTAAATTTTCATTTTATCTCTCCAAGGAGCCTGACTCCAATAAAATGAAAAGAGCGCCTTTGAGTCCACAAATAAACTCAAAGACGCCTATGCCTTTAACTTGCATTTAGTTTACCACTTATTAATGTAATTGTCAATATTTACATTATGTTAAAATCAACAAATATGCTCTGAAATAATCATATCTATATGGGAATATAAACATATTATTTTATATTCATCTTTTCTTTCAGAGTATTCAGGCTTTTGTCATATTGCTCTTTTGATATTGCATTGCGCTCAAGGAATAAATCCAGAGTGCGTTTTTGCCTTTCGTACAAATCACGCTGTTTTTCTTCGTAGGTCATAAACTCGGGATTAGTGTTATCAAACATAAAATCACCCTTTTGATGGTTTTGTATATTATACA